>DAIOVK010000095.1:0-8673 GCA_036759045.1 Kapaibacterium sp. (SeqCode)
AATGACCTATAAAAACTATTTTTCAAGATAGATTCTGACATCCGCCAGAATGACGCTTTTAGTGATGTCATTTCCATTTAAATAAAGGTCTTGCTTCATTTTAGGGTTCAGAATAGCATCTTTACTTTTATCCTACAAAACTTCGTGAAAGGTTGGTAAACTTTCGCGTAGTAAGAAGATTTTATACTTTTTGTAATGTTTCTTAACTTTGCGAAAGTTAAAAATCTTAACCCAACTTGTAAAAATATCATATAAACGTTGATGTCGTAGATGGCATAGCAGTCAATGTGGAATATATAAAGAAAGAGTTGAAGCCAGAGTCAAAGCAAAACAGAGAATATTATTTGAGAACAAATTATCCCTTTGCAAGCGAAGCAGAAGTTTGGGAATTATATAACTCACCTTACGCATTCTCCTCTTGAGAGGGGCAGGGGGGTGTTCTTCAGCTTTCGGTTTATAGTTCATAGTTTATGGTTTATAGTTTTCGGAGTCGGTTGTTGGTTATTAGTAAAAGAAAAAATACGAATGACAAATGACTAACCACCATAAACCAATAACGAATTATATAAAGAACGTATCAGCCCTGACCCTACTCCTCTTGAGAGGAGAATGCGTAAGATGAGTTATATAATACGATTCGTGAGGTTCAATCCAAATTTAGATGTTTAAAGACAGATTTGCACCTGCGACCGCTATTTCATCAACAAGACGAAAATTGTAAAGCACATTTGAATTTAGGACTTTAAGCTATCAGATAGTCTTAGCGATACGATATATGCTGAAAGAAGCAGGCATCCACTATGGCTGGGACAATATAGTCAGAATAATGAATACGCAGAAAGCAGTATCAGCAACAGTAAAGGATAAAGAAAATAATGATATAATAATAAGAAAATGTTCAAGACCAGACCAGGAGGTTCTTGAAATTTATCGGGCATTAAAGATGAGTTCGATACCATTTGTAGCAAGAAAATTTTTAGTGTCCCATTAAAAAATGCAAATTTATATGCAACAGACACTTACAGAGTTTGATTTTCAAGTTGGGTTAAACTGCTTCTATGAAAGCAAATTGGTATTAAATGTTTTCATCTGATTTTAAGATGAGATAAAATTTTCTTAATTTTGCAATAATAATGTATTCTTACGAAAAGAAAAATATGATAGAATATAAATGGTATCCGTTTTACACAAGAAGTAGATTTGAAAAGAAGGTTTATTTAGAATTATTGAATTTGAATTATGATGCATATTTACCTTTACAGAAAGCAGTAAGGCACTGGAAAGACAGGAGAAAAATTGTAGAACTACCTCTTTTTTCATCATATATTTTTGTTAGAATACAACCGCACCAAATCCCAGAGATTTTGAAAATCAAAGGAATTTCCAGATACATAAGTTTTAACAATCAGCCGGCTTACGTTAAAGATGAGGAAATTGAAGTAATAAAATCATTTCTTAATACTAATTCGGAAATTGAAGTATTAGATGGATTAATGAAAGAAGGAACCGAAGTCATAATGAAATCCGGTTTGTTCAGTGGTTATAAAGGAAAAATTATAAAACATTCTGGAAAAAACAAAATTGTTGTCGAAATCGAAAGTATGAATAAGACTCTACTTGTTACTCTTGATACTGAAAATATTAAAGAATAGTTTAAGCAAATATAATCTTATACCAAACCGCTAACTAATAGTGTAAAATCATACTGTCATTCCGAATCACCTGCTAAAGCAAGTGCTTTATTTAAATGGAGATGACATAACTAAATAATGTCATTCCGATTCGAAGTGAGGAATCTCACAATTCGTTGATACCAGAGAGCTTGTTTTTAAGAATTAAGATATCCTACATCTCGGAGATGTAGGATATCTTTGGCTTTTAAACTTTCCTTTGGTATTAATATTTAATTTCTACATCAAGTTGTCTTCCTTCTTCATAAGCTTTTTTATCCATTCCAGAACCGATTGAAAATCCAATTGCAAGCCCAATTGGCAATCCAATTCCCAGAAAAGCCATATTTCCAAGCATTGCTCCAAAAGCAACACCAATAGGAACACCAAATGAGCCCGTTCCAATAGCTAACCATAAATTACTATAGTAGTTTTTTGGCACTAACTTAACTTCTTTTTCAAGTATTTTAATCATCTTTGCTTGGATTTTCTTTATTACTTTTCGCAACTCATCGCCAGAAGCAGAAGTCGAGTTCAGTTCTTCAATATCATCATTAATTGATGTTACCAAACCATCGGGTAAATCCTTTTTTCGCAATTCAAAAAGAAGTTTTTCAAATTGAATATACACTTTTTTTAGTTTGACATCGTTCTCAATGTCTGGTTTTTGATTTAGTTCATTAATTTTCATTTGTCTGTTTTTTTATATTAAACATAATATTTATCGTTATGGAAAGTAGCGATTGATTAAAAAAATTTATTGAACTCAGAACTCCTAACTCCTTTATTTTAGTTATGAGGTCAAAAGTTCTAACTTTATATTTCTTAATATATTTAACAATTTATCTCTAAAATATCAATAGCATTTCTTATATCCTCTGCAATCATTATTCGCTTAACTTTTTCTATATTAAAACTATCTCCGGTTTGTGTATATGATGGAAAGAATCTTATTCCATTTAATTCATATTTTTCATTTCGTATTTTATAGGTCGAACCCGATTTTATTGGTGCTATCCCAATCCTGTTTTTATATATGTAATTGATTGCTTTTATTGCAAAATCTCCCATACACATAATTATTTTTATATTTGGAAATTGTAACAATTCCTTTTCAAGTATTTTGCTACAATTTTTAATCGTTTGAGAAGATACCAAATAGTCCTTTTTACTACATTTTATTGCCGTTGTTAGATATATTCCCATTTTAGTCAGGTCTTCATAAGATTTTATATCAATACCAGCATCTTGAAATGCGAGCATTGTAGTCTGAAAAAATTTCGCAGAAGTATCCTTATAAAAATAGTTCTTATGATCTTCAGGTGCTGCCTCTGATATCATAATCAATTTAATTTGATTAGTATCCATTGTAACTTGTGGAAAAATCATTTTTTTATTGGTATCCGCACATGGATAATCACAATGTAAATCTTCATTTATCATATTTTTACTCTTAATTTGTTATTTATTTACCTATTATCTCTTTGCCCCCCTATAAAGCAAATGCTTCATTTATATGGAGATGACATAATTTAACACTGTCATTCTGACGTATGTCAGAATCCATCTTTAAAATAGTTGTTTTGGGTTATTAGTCATTAGTTATTAGTATTATTACTAACAACTAATGATAAATTACTAATGACAAAAAAGCAAGATGGATTCTGGCATACGCCAGAATGACACTTTTCGTTATGTCATTCCCATTTAAATAAAGGTCTTCCTTTATCAGGGGGTTGCCAATGACATCTTTACATTTGACTGTCATGCTATCAACTTGTTGATAGTATGACTGAAAAGCACTGTTTCTAAATCTCAAATTCTTTGGTAGCAATGACTTGTGAGATTCCTCACTTCGTTTCGGAATGACAGGGTAAACTGATGTCATCTCCATTTAAATAAAGGTCTTGCTTTATCTGGGGGTTCGGAATGACAATTTTATATTACACTATTTGTTGTCGGTTTGGTGAAATACATTCAAGCTATTACTGTAAATTCTTTTTTAGATATATCATATCAACAAGCTGTATGTCGCCCTCGAACATCTGGTGGTCGTAATTGTCAGTAAAAAAATTCTTTACCCGATGTGAGTTTTCAAATCCACAACTTTCATAAAACGACAAAATTGCCGGCACCTCGCCAGTTCCGACAAGCATTGTTTTGAAGTCGTTTTTGTAGAAATCAGAAATAAAATTTATCAATGCGCGACCGTATCCTTTGCCTTGATATTTCTCGTAAGTTGCTATGTTTTTCAACTCGCAGGTTTCGCTGTTTATCGGCACTACTACGCAAACACTTTTCAAATCATCGTCATATAAAGCAAACAAATCTCCACCCGGCAAGTACTTGTCAATCATATCTTCCTGCTCATCTGCAAGCAACAATAAGTCAAGGAACTGCTTCTTATTTTCGATAATTTTTTCTATTTTTATCATATTTCTTTTGTTTCCTAATATTTTTAGCAATTTCTTGAAATTCAAATTAATTTTTTCTGCCTACGAATTTTCAGCAAAAGTTCTAAATATTAAATTAATAATTTTTACTTTAGATGAACTCCACTTTCTCAAGTGAACTCCATCTTTTGCTTTTACATTATTCAGACAAAACTAAATTTAGCATATCACGTTCTTTTGCTAATATATTATTGATTAGCTTTGAAACTGGCATATTTTTACTCATTGCAAGTTCAAGATAATAATTTCTGTTATTATCATTAAGGTAAATTGGTAATTCGATATTTTCTTCGGAAACAAAGAATTTCCCCTTTTCACCTTTAGAGAAGTCATAATGATTTTTCATTCTATATTTTATTAAACAGTTTTAAATATTCGTTGATTTCTTCTTTATTTGCGTTTCTGGCAGAGATTATTCTTATATATTCATAGTTGGATTTTATTCTATTCGTATGCACAACAACAATTACTAACGAACGTGGTCTATTTATTGAACCAATTGTAATCCATCTGTTTTAAGCTTCTGAATGTTCATCATCAAAAATGGAAATAGCATTTTCATCTGAAAAAACATAAGCAGCATTTTCAAAAGAAATATTATGTTTTTTTTGATTAATCTTGTTCTTTCGTTCGTCCCATTCGAATTTCATAATCTGTTATTTCCCAGTATTTTTTTCATACAAATATAAGAAATAAATTCAAATGAAAAGAAAAATTACAATCACATATATAATTGAGCTATCAATAGAAATTCAATAATTAGAAAAGGGTTAGCACTCTTTTTCAAGAGCAATTTTAGAAATAGTTGAACAGATGGATTCCACTTTCCCAAGTGGAGTCCATCTTTCTTTTTTCACACATCTTTCTTTTTTACTTAAAAATTTCGGCAAGTGCTAAAGATATACGCTGTACTTCAATAAGTTTTATTCCGTTTTTATTGTTGTTCAGTTCTTTGCCTTTGGGAATGATTGCCCGCTTGAAACCTAATTTTTGTGATTCATTAAGACGCTGCTCAATTAGTGAAATAGGACGTATTTCACCTGTCAAGCCAATTTCTCCGATTAACACCGTGTCGGAACTAATTGGGTCATCTCTAAGCGAACTAATTAATGCAGCAGCAACTCCCAAATCAATAGACGGGTCATTGAGGTATAGACCGCCGGCAATATTAACGAAGACATCGTATTTACTGAATTTTTCTCCAAGCCGCTTTTCAAGGACAGCAAGAATCATATTCAGTCGGCGAATATCGCAACCGGTAACCGTCCTTTGTGGAACACTGAAATTTGTTGGAGTAACAAGTGCCTGCACTTCAATCAGGATTGGACGTGTTCCTTCGATAGATGCAACAATCGCAATACCGGAATGGTCGGTGCCGCGGTTTGCAAGAAAATGGGCAGAAGGATTGCTTACTTCGAGCAAACCATCTTCTACCATCTCAAAAATTCCAATTTCATTCGTAGAACCAAAGCGGTTTTTAAGCGTTCGCAGTATTCGATAGGCATAAGTCTTATCTCCTTCAAATTGTAATACAGTATCCACGAGATGCTCTAAAATTTTAGGTCCAGCAAGCACCCCTTCTTTCGTAATATGCCCAACAATGAAAATTGGCTTTTCGCTTTGCTTTGCCAACTGCATTAGTGCAGATGCACATTCGCGCACCTGCACCACGCTACCCGGCGTTGCTTCGATTTTATCTGAAAACACTGATTGAATCGAATCTACAATAACAATGCCGCAATCGGTTGTTTGTATTGTATGAATGATTTTTTCAATATCAGTTTCAGCAAGTAGCATCAAATCGTCTGGTATATCTTTCAGTCGGTTAGAACGAAATTTGATTTGCTGCAAAGATTCTTCACCGGTGATATAAAGTGGTTTGAAATCACGCACTCCGCTGCACATTTGAAGAAGCAGAGTAGATTTGCCAATACCTGGGTCGCCTCCAACAAGCACAAGTGAACCGGGGATAATTCCACCACCGAGAACCCTGTCGAACTCTGTAATTTTTGTAACAATTCTATATTCATTGTCGGAGGAAATCTCAGAAAGTCGTTTAATATTTCCGCTGGAAATTTCGTTATGCTTTTTGGTTTCTTTAGAAATTTCAACAAGAGCAATGGTTTCCCATTCGTTGCAACTCGAGCATCTTCCCTGCCATTTTGCATAAATTGCACCGCAGTTTTGGCAGACATATTGTGTTTTTTGTTTCATTGACTGTTTATTTGCTTTATTTAAATTCAGAACTCCAGACCCCTCGTAGTTTGTTATTTAGCAGTCTTGTCATTCCGAACCCCCAGATAAAGTAAGACCTTTATTTAAATGGAGATGACATCGTTCTAAGCTTTTAAAAACCCCTAGAAACCTTCCAAAGGTTTCGTAGTAAAAAGGAGCGATGTTATTAATAACGAAGTGAAGAATCTCAAAAATAATTGTTATAAAAATTCTTGAGATTCCTCATTTTATGTTTAATTGTATTTCAAATGTATTATTTTATTGTCTTAGTTTCTAGATTAAATTCTCGCGGCGATTCTTTAATATATAAATCTGATTTATAGTTTTTTTTAAACAATTTCTGGTTTGCCTGAATAGTAGAAGATAAGCATGGATATACTTTAGTTGAAATAATAAAAGAGTAGCTTTGATTTGTTTTATTACCGAACATAAACATTGATGCTTTAAGTTGTTCAATTGCATGCTTAATATCTGTTCCTTTTAATTCTACCCAATAATATATATCAGCATTATCAATTAACAAATAATCACATCTCATACCTTCTTTTATTATGCAATCGTCAATCTTAATTCTGTGAACATCTCTTTTTAGATTGTTTATAAATGTAATTTTTGAACGTTTTTCTTCTAAAACGATTTTAACATCATTTGTTATTTCTTCACAATTACCAAAACTTTGCATAACTATATTAAATCTAGTAATCTTTCAAATTGAATTGCAATATCTGTTGAAACTGAATCAAGTTTTTCTGCTGAAATTAATTTTGTTTCTGGGTCAATTAAATCTTCAATACTATCATAATCCATATTATATGCAGAAAAAACATCGGGAGATAATATGATGTCTTTCTCTATTATGTCATATAGTTTACTCAAATCTTCTTCTTCCATTTTTGTTCTAATATCTCCGGCTTGTATTAAATTATTAAATGAAGTAAGTATATACGGACTGTGAGTAGTAATTACAAATTGATATCTTGAATTAGAAAAATTAAAAACCATTGCAATCAGTTCTACTATAGACTTTTGTGCTGAAGGATAGATGTGGGCTTCTGGCTCTTCAATAAAGATAATGCCTCCATCTTTTGGGATATTGTAATATAATTCTTTTAATGTTAGTACAAGAGGCAATGTTTCTTGCTGACCTGAAGATGCGAAAAATATTGGTATTTCTCTTCCATCTTTATAAATGAAATATTCAATATTATTTTTATATTCATACTTGCTATGTAATATATTTTGAATTATATTTTCTAAGTCATCATTTTCATATCTTTTAAACCGAAAGCTATTTATACTTTTTAAACCTTCATAATAAGCGCCAAATTCAACTAAAAATGGATCTATAGTCAAATTCCTTGATAAATTCTTTTGAAAATTTTGTAATGAAAAAAAGTTGGATTGTAAAGTTGAAATAAATGCTCTACCAGAAGGAATAAACATTTGGATATTTTTAAGATTGATTTCATTGTATTCTATTAATGATTTTTCATAAATATTAATTATGATTGAAGATAATTTATTTAAATCTCTAGTTTCATCAAATTCATTGGGTTGCTTTGTTCTTTTAAAGATTTCTTTTAATTTATGAAACTCATTTACATAAAAGTCAGAATATGTAATACTCAATTTATTATTTAAGTATTCAATCTCAATAAAAACTTTTTTTAATTCATATTTAATTTTAAAATTAATGGTTGAATTAACAAATGGAGAAAAATATGTAATGAATATTTTAATAAATATTTCATTAAATTGTTCTATGTTATAATCATCATTAAGTACTGCTTTTATAAACTCAATATCAAACTGCTTGAAAAAATAAAGCAATTTAGCAACTATACTTTTTCCAGTAGCTTGAGGACCAATTAAAATGTTGATTTTTTTTATTTCAAAGGTAAATTCTTTTATACCTCCAAAATTTTGAATAATTAATTTTTCCATTACAAACTCATTATCAAGAAATTAGATTAAACAACTTTAAAAATACAAAATATTTGAATATGAAATGTTTAAAAAATGAAATTTATTTGCAGGGAAGTTCTTAAAAATGTAATTATTAATGTGGTATTAACTTCACAAGTTACAGTAACCACAATACTTGCGTAATTAAGAAACAACACGTAAGTTTTGCTGAAAAATAGTTTTAAAATAAGGAGAACATACAATTAATAAGTTGATAGTATGAAAAAAACAGTCATTCCGATACAAAATAAGAAATCACACAACTACATAATAATAATGATTTGTATGCTAATAATTAATCTCTAACTCTCCCAAATTTACGTATTTATTTATCTTTATTTTAAATAAAT
>DAIOVK010000096.1:0-8603 GCA_036759045.1 Kapaibacterium sp. (SeqCode)
CTTTACAAATATACGAAAATATTATTAGTTTTTTAATGAATTATTACACTAGTATTTCAGAGGGTGTTTCTATTGTATAATTAGCAATTTGCGGGTCTAAACCGGGGAGAATTGCCTGTTTGAATGGACCGAAATTACCTTCGATTTGGCTGGGAGGCATTGTTGCTGTTTTTAACGGATAAAGAATCTCAACTGCAAAGCTTGAATTTTGTAAATTTGAATTATCGGATATTATAGCTTTTAAATAGCCACCAACTGTAGCAAATGCCATATCTAAAGGGGTGTCGGCATTTGCAGTAAATGGTATATTATCATAAATAGTCGGGGTTGCATTGGTTTTTTTATATTCAACAGAATTAAGGGAATCAACAATAGCAAAACTAACATATATATTCTGTATTTTCAACTTACTAAGCAAATCAGGTTTTTTATCGTTATGATTTAAACTGAATGAATTAAAAATATCGAAAATCTGACTAAATGGACCAAAGCCCTCATTGGCATAAATTTCAAATTGTTTTACATAATTCGTATCAACTCCATTTGGAATACGAATAATATGAAGTTTGGGTAATACCAAATCAAGTGTTCCAATTCTGGCACGCGATTGTTTTTGAGTATCTTTCTGAACCTGAGTAACTAACAGTTCATATTTTCCCTGTGGATAATCCCTAAACATATCAAAATTTGAAGCACAGCCAACGAAATTTTCTTCATTTTGAAATTCGTTTTGTCTATCCCTTCAATTGTTTGATTAAAATAATTAAATTTTCCGCTTATATCCAAAATATCATTATTAAGTGAAAAATAAAACAATGTATTATTATTAATATCATATTCAAGGTCTGATGTATCTTTATAAATAATCGACTTAATTATATTATTTTTATATGAATCTGTCCAAAAAGCTACGTTCGTGATAGCACCTTCAAAGTGGCTGTTTCTTAATGTATCACTAACTTTAGAATTACCGATATTTAGCGAGAATTTTGAATAAGTAGCATAATAAAACATTGGTTTACAATCGGAACATAGTTCTTCATCAGCAACAAAATCGCCATCTATATAAAGTTTTAGAATTTTATCATCACGGACTAAAGCAACGAAATGCCATTCATCGTCATTATACCTCTTATCCGAAGTGAATCTTTTTATTTTTACGCTTTTATCTGCATCTTCATATCCGATTGTTGCCTGAACTTTTCCATTATTCAAAACAGAAATTTCCATTACTGGAATTTGCTCCTGCAACTGAACTGCATGTATAGCTGTAGAAACAATAGTCCCGCCTTTGCTTGAATTTGTTTTAAAGTATGCAGAAATAGTACCATTAAAAAATTGGCTATATGCAGTTGGAGTAGAAGCATAACTCTCGGTTTCATAAAAAATACTGCTGTTTTTTCCGTCAAATTCCAAACTGTATTCGTAAGGAACTGTGTTTTTACTCATTTCTTTACTATACAAAGATGTTTTGGTTGCTGGATTATATATTTCATAAATTAATTTCGATATAGAAGGATTAATACTGGAAAATCTAATAAAATTTAAATTAAATTCCTTTAAATTCACTTCTTCTCCCAGCATATATTCAGAAATAGAAATATTTGGAAAAGGCGGAAAAATATCAATACTTTTTGCATTTGTTTTGTAGCCAGCTGGATTCCCACCTTTAAAATAGAAAATTGCCTGAACCCATTTTGCTGAATATGGAATTTGTGATAAATCTACGAATTGTGTAAACAAGGAAAAAACAAACGGGTCTTTAAATGTAAAGGATTTAAGAATTCTTTTGTAAGAATCAAGAAAAACTATAACAGTAGAATCCACTGTTTCCACTGGCGGATGAGTATAAAATTCCATTATATTTCCAAAAGATTGGTCTATTGTTGGAATTGAATCATTTTTGGGATTGCCTTGCTGATATCCGCTAATATAATCAATTACCGGGTATATAGAGATTATTGGTTCAGGGTCGCAATTTGGTTCAGGATATATATTAAAATCAACGTCAATACTAACATCGTTTTCAACACCTTCGCATACGAACCTGAATCTTATCTTTCTTGAATCAAGTGGCCAGTTGCTTAAATTCAATTTCATCGAAGCTGAATTATCGAAATATCTTTTCCCATCTGGCTTAATACTTTCTAAATATTCAAATTCGTTATTTAAATAAACTATAGTTGGAATAATAGCAGTGGTTCGCCATGGGACATTTTTTAAATTTAAAACTGTTTCATTAGGTGGAACTGGCTCTTGGTGCCATGCCTCTTTTAATGTCTTACCAAAATTGTTTGTTGTAAAATCGCTAAGTAACTTTGTTGATTCCAATTCAATTTCAGGAGCAGATACAACGATATTCATATCGTAATTTACACCATTTTTAACTGCGCCCTTGAAATTCAAATTCACTCTTAACACAGAACTGAAAGGTATCTCATAATCTTCATTCAAGTTGATATTTACTATTGCTTCTCTTTTATCCTTTTCTATATGCAGGTTTTTTATCAAAAATTCACTTGAATCAATTAATAAAAAGCTAACCTGTAAATTTTTTAAATTCAATGACAATTTACTATCACCAATTGAATATTTTAAACTAAAACTCCTGTTAGTCCTCATCTGATAATAAATGCTTTTTACAGAATCAATACTGATAATATCAATATTTAAAGGAAATGGGGCGCTATACATTTGATTAGAAATCTCTGATATAATGTTTTGAGTGCTCTTTTCAACCAATTTAGCTAAAATAAAGCTTGTGTCTGGTAAAAACCCAGTTTCATAATCAGTAATTTCTGCATAAAGTTTTGAACTTAGTAATTTCTTGTGAATTGGAACTGAAAAGCTATCGGATTCAGTAGTTCCATCAAAAATTTTTCTAACTTCAAAATGAACTTCATATAAATCGCGTTCACTTGCATCAAGATTTAAAACCTTAATGCGAAAATCCACTTTCTGACTACAGCCCTGATTGAATGGACCAAAATTTGTTCCATCATCAAATTTTATTTCTATATTTGCTTTAAGTGGATGTATTACAAATAAAGAAATAATCATTGTTAAACAAAAATAATGTAAATAATTTTTCATATAATACCTCATATTTAAATATAGAAATAATAATAATTAATTTAACTAAATATTTTAATTACTCTTTTAAAATCCAAAGAATAATTAACAACTCAGTCAAAAATACAAAAAGTAAAAATTATAAAAAAAAATTATATAGAATATTTTATCCAGTATTATTCAAAATTCAGAACTCCTGTGGCTTGTAGTTTGTCATTTCGACCAAGAAAATGCAAGTGCTTCATTTAAATGGAGATGACATAATTCTATCCTGTCATTCTGACGTATGTCAGAATCCATCTTAAAAATAGTTTTTATGGGTCATTATTCATTAGTATTTAAAATGCGAAATGAAAAATTATGAGGGGTCAGGAGTTCTGCATTAAGTATTTTGACCAAGGTCTTTCGCTTCCAACCAGTTCAAAAGAATACAGCAATAAATATTTGAAAGAATAAGGCAGAATGGCAAATATTTCAAAGTTGATAACAATTACTCGTTACATTGGTGCTGAGCGAATAGAAGAAACGAAGCCGAAATACGAATTAATAAGCAACCACATGGCACGGCGTACTTTTGTAACCTTATCGCTTGAAAAGGGAATGAGACCGGAAGTGGTAATGATGATAACGGGCCATAAGAATTATTATAGAATGAAAAGATATGTAAAAATTACAAATACAGTAAAAGAAGAGGAGATGAAAAGGGTTTGGAGTAAGAAATAGCATAAAATACTTTTAAAACCAGCACCCATTTAACCTTACATGATAATTCTCATAAATCCACGCCATTGCATTTTTATTCAAAAAAGGTATGAAAGTATGGCTGCTATACAGGTTAGTTATAAAAATACTTCTGTTTTAAAAACCTCATTTTTTATATAGAAAATAATCTTATCAATAAAAAGAAGCCCCAATATGACAAAGTCAAAACTGGGGCTAAAACTTACGACGAAGTCATTTCTGACTTCATCTTATTGTTTTAAGATGTACAAGCAAGGTTTTATTAAACCTTTTGCAATTTAAGAAAAATTTTTTAAATTACAAAATATTTTATAATATTTTTTAAGAGGACTTATTATGTCAAAAGTATTAGGACTTGATTTAGGCACTAATTCTGTTGGTTGGTGCTTATTAGAAGATGAATTAAATAATGAAAAAATTATTGATATTGGTGTTAGAGTGTTTGAAGCAGGGGTAAACGATATCAACACAAAAAACGAACAATCACGAAACGCTGAAAGAACTGCAAAGAGACAAGCACGCAGGCAAAACAGGCGTAGAAAACAAAGGAAATCTAAATTAATTAGAAAGTTAAAAGAATTAAATTTTATTTCTGAGCTTGATAAAACTGAATTTCTTTCGATTAATCCGTATCAATTAAGAGCTAAGGCAATTTACGAGCAAGTCAGTTTGGTTGAACTTGCAAGAATTTTTTTTCATATTATCCAAAGACGTGGATTTAAAAGCAGTAAAAAGCAGAAATTAGATGAAAAGGAAAAAGGTGCTATTTTCGATGGCAGCAATGATATTATCGGTATTAATCAACTTAAAGATGTTTTAAATAGTGGCGAGTTTAAAACCATAGGCGAATACTTTGCAACACTGAATAGTAAAAATCAAAAGGTGCGTTCAAGGTATATTGATAGAAGTATGTATGAATCTGAATTTGAGTTAATTTGGGAAAAACAAAAAGAATTTTATCCTGAACTGCTTTCTGATAAAAACAAATTAATAGTTAAGAATAAAAATGTATTTTTTCAAAGACCTTTAAAATCACAAAAAAAACTGATTGGTAAATGTATTTTTGAAAAAGATAAACGAAGAGCTAATTTAAGTTCGTTTGAAAGTCAGGAAGCAAGAATGTTACAACAAGTTAATAATTTAAAGATAATTTCTGATATGCGAAGAACAGACGAAGAACAAGCATTAACTAAAAATGAAAGGGACAAACTATTAGATTATCTTTACAACCATGAAAGTTTTAAATTTGATAAAAATTTAAAAGAATTTAAAAAACTACTGAGCATTGGACAAAGCGAAAGAATAAAACTGAATTTAGAGCATCAAGGTAAATTAGACGGTATGAAATCTTTGTTTAAAATTAAAGAGGCATTTGGTGAAAAGTTTGACGACATTTATAACAATAAGAATAAATTGCATGTTATTTGGAATACACTCAATTTTGCTGAAGATGAAGCTTGGCTGAAAGAATATGCTGTAAAAAGATGGAATTTGAACGAAACGCAAGCAGAAAAATTTGCTAAAATCAACCTTGAAGTCGGTTACGCTTCTTTATCTTTAAAAGCTTTAAATAAAATTTTGCCTTTCTTAAGAGATGGTTATTTATATAATGAAGCTTGTGACTTAGCCGGTTACAATCATTCTTTAGCTGATGAAATAATCAAGAAAACAGATTTATTGCCTAAAATTCCTAAAATTGCTAATCCTATTGTTATGTCATCACTTTACCAAATGAGAAATGTTGTAAATAATCTGATTAGCAAATATGGGAAACCGGACACAATCAGAGTGGAAATGGCAAGAGATTTGAAACTTCCAAAGGATAAAAGAGTTGAAATTCAAAAATCTAATAAAGAAAGGGAAAACGATTATAATAAAATAAGAGAAATTCTAATAAGTGAAATGAGTGTTCCCAATCCTAAAAGAGATGATATTCTTAAATATAAATTATGGCAGGAATGTAAAGAAACCTGTCCTTATACAGGAAAATCAATTGCTGCTAATCAATTATTCGGGAAACACCCTTCGTTTCAAATTGAACATATTCTTCCCTACAGCCGCACTCTTGACGATTCGTATATGAATAAAACCCTGTGTTATGTTGAAGAAAACATTGAGAAAGGAAACAGAACTCCTTACGAATTTTATTCCTATAAGAAAGATGAATATGATAAAATTAAAGATAGAATAAAAGGTTTTCCAAAATTTTCTGATAGTAAAATTAAACGTTTTTATACAAATGATATTGAGGAATTTTATAAAATTGAAGGTGATAGCGATTTTATTAGCAGGCAGCTTAATGATACTCGTTACATTTCTAAAGCTGCTAAAAATATTCTTAAATACATTTGCGATGATGTTTGCGTTACAAAAGGTGAAGCCACTGCTAAACTTAGGTATTTCTGGGGTCTGAGCAATTTATTGAAAAATAAAGATGAGAAAGAAGTTGAAAATGAAAATATTGAACAAGAAACAGAAGAAAAGCAAAATGGAAAAAAAATTAGAACTGACCACCGTCACCATGCAATTGATGCTACTGTTATTGCTTGCACTACTCGCTCCTTTCTTCAAAGACTTTCTACATATCATGGGGTTGTTGGATATATAGACAGAGAAAATGACGCAATTAGAGAAAGATTTCAAAACCCATGGAATAATTTTCGTTCTGATTTAGAAAAAGCTATACAAAACATTATTATTTCGCATAGATTTAAAAACAAGGTTACTGGTGGATTACACGAAGAAACCTATTATTCTAAGCTCTATGATATAAATAAAAACGAAAGGACTAACGAAAAGGGAATCCCTCTATACGCAATTAGAAAAAAACTTGAAAACTTGACTGCAAAAGAAATTAAAAATATTGTTGACCCTGTGATTAACGAACTTATAACTAACTTTTTAGTAAGTAAAGGTATTGATATTAATAAAAGTAATAAAATTCCAGTGAATACTTTTTCTGAAACTTTATTTGCACCTTCAAAGAATCCAGAAATAAAAGTTCCTATTAAAAGAGTAAGAGTTGCTGTTCCTTCTACAAGTATGATTAAATTAAAAGATTATAATGTTTGGGTAGAGCCGGGAAGCAACCATCATATTGTTATTTACTCTGACGATAAAGGAAAAATTGATTTTAAAACTGTTTCGCTTTTCGAAGCTGCAAAAAGAGAAGCTAATAAACTTCCTGCTATTAGCAAAGAATTACCTCCAAATTGTGAGTTTATACTTACTTTGCAAAGAAATGAAATGCTTCTTGTTGGCAATGTTCCAGAAACTTTTGATATCAATAATAAATCTACTTACAATCAAATTTTTGACCTAGTTTATAGAGTTCAAAAAATGGATAAGAGTGGCCTTATTGTTTTTAGAAAACACTTCGTAACTGCAACTAATGATAAAGATAATACTGGTGTATTTAGAAGACACCATAACACACTGTTTGATTCAAGTATAAGAAAAATTGTTGTAGATTCATGCGGGTTTATAAGCTATGAATAAAAGAATAATTTACATTGGAAATCCATCAAGTTTAAGTATTAAGAATAATCAATTGATTATTCTTAATACTGAAACGAAAGTAACTAACAGCGTTCCAGTAGCAGACATTTCAGTTTTAGAACTTGACAATTTGCAAAGTGTAATTACAAATTACACTTTGTCTTTTTTGATGAAAAATTCTGTTGCTGTTATTGTCAGCGACGAAACGCACCACCCTAAAGGACTAATGCTCTCTCTTGATGACCATACTTTGCAGTCACAAAGGTTTAAGTACCAGCTTGAAACAAAAGCAACACTTAAAAGACAACTTTGGAAACAAATCGTTTACTCAAAAGTTTTAAATCAAAAGTTGCTGCTTGAGAAAAATGGTACTAAAACTGAATTTATAAAAAGAAAACTCCTTAAAATTCAAACTGGAGACAAAGGAAATATTGAAGGTGTGGTTTCTGCTTTCTATTGGAGAAATATTTTTAACAATAAAAAATTTCTGAGGGATAGAGATGGCGATTACCCTAATAATTTGTTGAATTATGGTTATGCTGTTATTAGAGCTATTACGGCAAGGGCTTTAGTTGCAAACGGGCTTTGTCTTTCTATTGGTTTATTTCATAGAAACCAATACAATTCTTTTTGCCTTGCCGATGACATTATGGAGCCATATAGACCATTTGTTGATAGAAAAGTTTTAAATATTTATGAAAAATATAAAGATGAGTTGATTTTAAACAAAGATATAAAAAAAGATTTAATTGAAACTGTATTTCAAGAGGTATGCTTAAATAACGAAAGGAAACCTCTAAGTAATGCAATTTACCACACCTGCTCTTCATTAGTTAAATGTTTTGCATTAATTCAAAAGAAAATTGATTTTCCTGTATTAGAATGATTAACTCTTATAGAAATATGTGGGTATTTACTTTATTCGACTTACCAGTCGAAACGAAAAAGCAAAGAAAAATTTATGCTAAATTTAGGATGTTTTTGTTGAAAGAAGGTTTTTCTATGTTGCAATATTCTGTTTACTATAGGTTTACTAACTCTATTGAATCAGCTGCGGTCTTTATGAAAAAAATTGAAGATAATCTTCCAAATGAGGGTAAGGTGACTGTTATGCAAATTACTGACAAGCAATTTGAAAGAATGAAACATTATTGGGGAAGAGAGAAAAAAGATTCACCCGAAGAGCCACAACAATTATCATTATTTTAAAAATTTTTCAATATTATTTTAAAATTATTACAAAATTATACTCCTTGAATTACTATAACTTATTGTAAAATAAGCTATATACA
>DAIOVK010000097.1:0-8552 GCA_036759045.1 Kapaibacterium sp. (SeqCode)
GTCCATATCTTACATTTTTTGCAGTATGACGAATTTCAGTTTCAATTAATGGATTAACATGCATTATTTGGTTACTTGCATCTTCACCCTCGTCTTTCTTAGAACTTCGCCAAGCTGGCTGCCAAGAAATAGGTCTTTCTTCTGTTCTAAATTGACTTAAGTCTGATGAAATGCTCAATTTACATACTGGGCAGGAAATAATTTCTGATTTTTCATTAGGAAATTGATATGTTGGAAGTTTTATATTATTATCAATGTTTTGATTTTCCAGAATGAATTTAATTTCTTTAAATAATGAATTGAAATCTAAACTATAATAATCCACAGCTACTGCAATACCTAAAACAGCAAAAGATTCAACAGAATTAAACCAATCGCAACATTCATAAACTGGTATAATACAAGAATTTTGAGTCCATTGCGTATCTGACCATGATTTTAATGTATTAATGTGAGGGAACCAATGCCTTGGTAAAGCGACAAAACGTTCTGGTAACTCGTGAGCTTTATCAGATGGATATATTTCTTCTTGTCCTTTTGCATTTTTTATAACAAAATTTAATATTTGTCTTTCATCATCTCCTTCAATTTCGATACGTTCTATTTCTTTTGCAAAACTAACAGGATTAGCTCCTACAATTAATGGATGCCATCTTAAATTTCTGTTTGAATAAGGGGCTTTCCCTTGTCTTCCTCTTGTACAGATGCAATCACGTTGAAGTTTACCTCCTCCAAGTCCTAAACCACCATCTCGTGTTAAAGATATTTTTCCATACTCTTTTTTGTATAGTTTTTGTAATTCGCTATCTTTTATTGAATTGTAAATAGTATCAGAAATTATACTGCAAAGTTCGATAACTTCTTTATCAAAATCAGTTAAAAAACTTGCACTTATTGTTCTACCAGTTGCCATCTTCTTTCCTTAAAAATTTTATCAAATTATAACTTCATTTATTTTAAAATTAACTCTCCCCAATTTTCCCTTCTTTTTCTGCTCTATAACCATTTATAAATTGCTTGAATGAAACGGCTTTTTTGTCGGGTAACTGAAATTCTAATATTGATATAGTTCCGGTTTCGCAGTGAACAAGGAATTTATTTTTATCAATAATGTAAGTACCTGCTTCGCCTTTGCCTGATTCACTATATTCTGCTCTGTAAATTTTCAGACGTTTTCCTTGAAATATAGTCCAGGCACCGGGATTTGGTGAATGTCCGTGAATAAAATTGCGAATTGTTCTTGAATCTTGCTGCCAGTTGATTTCACTGTTTTCTGCAAATAGCTTTGGTGCAGGAGTTGCTTGTGTATCATCTTGTTTTAACGGAACAAAATCACCAGAAAGCAATTTTTTGCATGTATCAATTCCAAACGCAACAGATTCCTTGCTCATAAAATCGTATAAATCGCCAACAGTCCAACTATCTGAAACCTTATATTTCTTTTGCAAAATAATATCGCCAGCATCTAACTTATCTTGCAATAAAAATGAAGTAATAGCAGTTTCACTATCACCATTTAGTATTGTCCAATTAAGTGGAGCGGCACCACGATATTTGGGAAGCAAGCTTGGGTGGATATTGAACGTTCCAATACGCGGAATCTCATAAACTATTTTGGGCAAAATGCGAAAAGCTATAACGCAGATTATATCTGGCTCATAGCTTTTCAATTGAGTAATAAAGTCTTCATCTTTGAGCTTTTCTGGCTGGAGAACTGGTATATTTAGTTCTACTGCACGTTTTTTTATCGGAGTAGGAATAAGTTTAAGTCCACGTCCCTGCGGTTTGTCTGGCAGTGTAACAACGCATTTTATTCCAAATTCATTATTCAAGGCATCAAGAATTGGCAAGCCGAACTCGGAACTGCCCATAAATACAATATTAGCTTTTTCGTTTTTCTTCATAGTTATCAAAAATATCATTAATAATGTCTAAAAAACACTTCTTTAGTTCTAATATATTTTTTGCTTCGCATTTAAGCAATTCATCTAAAAGCTGGTTCAGTGCTTCTTTATTCTTCAATTTTTTAGCATACTTTGTAAATTCTTTGAATTCATTGATAGGAAAAAAAATCTTGAATTGTAATGTTACAACCAATAGCTTCTTGAAATAAAATTTTTTCAGGAGCTGGATTAAGTATAAGAACATCTTTTATTTCATCAGTCTTAATTGCTTTTAAAGAAAAGTTATTATGACTGATTCTATCATACATATCATTAAGGATTATTTGCTTATCTTTATCGTTATCGACAATTCCAAATATTGTATTCTCATTCAAAGATTTCATCACACCAGAAAAACCATTGAATTCTTTAATTGAAATTTGACTAATCAAAGATAAAGGCAAATCTTTCATGAATTTACTGAAAATTGTTTTATCAGTTTCACCCTCAACAGCAATAATTAATTTTTCCATTTCTAACTAACTATAACTTTCTATATTTAATAAAATATCTATTCCATATTTCATAAGTTCAATTTTTTGCTCTTTAGTCAATTTCTTAATTACCGTTTGATGATTTTTATAATCAGTTAAGAAAATTGATACTGCATCAGAGTCGTCTTCAAGCATTGAAGTAAATAAATATGGGCTGTGGGTAGAAATGAAAAACTGATTTTCTTCAGAATTAATAATAGTTTGAGCAAGGTCTTTTATATATGGAGGAAAAGAATTTACTTCCGGTTCTTCAAAAACAAGAATAGAATTTTGGTGAGAATATATAGCTGCTTTATAAAACATTATTCGCTGTAAAGTATCAGCTAAAAGGGAATAATGAAAAGTATAAACAGTACTTCCTTCTTTTTTTTGAAAAGACATTTTGTTTTCTAGTTTATCATATACCGGCTCTAAACCATATTCCTTAAGGAAGTAAGCAAATTCTTCTTTTAATTCATTATAAATAGAAAAAATATAAAAAAGATTTTCACCAAAAGGTGGAATTAAATACTGCTCTAATCTATTATTAACTTCAAAATTATTGTTTTTCTTAAAACTATATGAAAACAGATTAGATTTAATTATACTTTTTTGCAAATCAATTCCAAATGCATTAAAATCAAAGAAAGTACAATGTTCCTTTTTAAATTCCTGTAGTTTAAGATATTCATCAAAGAACCACTTTTTAAATTCATATATATTGTTATAATTAAATACTTTGTTTACATATTCTTCATTTGCTTCTGACCAATCTAAAAAAAATGCAAACCTTGAATCACTTTTAAATAGTTTCAATTTTGAAAAACAAAGATTTGACCTAACGGAAATATCGTTATTATCATCGAAATCGTGAAATAATTCAGTAATTCTTTCATAATTTATATAATCGGAATAGAAAGCATTACCAGAATGATTTCCCAGCAAAGAAAGTACCTCCAATATATTAGATTTGCCAACGTTCGGCTTGCCAATAAATATATTAATTCTCGAACATTCAAGCTCAATTCTTTTAATTGATTTATAATTTTCTATTTCGAGATTTTTTATAAAATTTTCCATTGATTATATCTAATTAATTAAAAAATCTTACTAAAATATAAAAAAATAAGATAATTTGGTAAATATTTCTATTTTATATTTAAAATTGGAAGGATATCTTCATTGATTTTCTTAATTGCAGTTCTGGTGCTACTTGTAGGAATTAAAACAAATTCTTTACCTTTTGAAATTAATCTCAATTCTTTTAAATGAGTACTAAAGAAAAGTTCGATAAAATCTTTATTGCAAGTGAAATTACAGCGTAAATGAAAGTCAGAGCCATCTTTTTCAACAAACATTCTATCTATTTTAGTAACTATAAGTTCTTTATCAACTTTAATTATTAAAGAATCAATATTTTCCACAAGAAAATCTGAATATAAAGAAAAGTTAGCTGTTCCACCCTGCTTATGATAATCTGAATTTCTAATTGTAAAATTAATTTTGAATGATTCATCGTCACTTTCAAATTCCATTGGCTTAATGAAATACTGATTGTTACCATCTCCAAGATAAAACGTTTCTACATATTTATCTCCACCAGAACTTGTTTGATGAGAAACTCCAAAGCAAGATGTTAGGATAGAAGCAATAAAAATGCAATTAATCGTTAAATATAATTTTGTTTTTTGCATAATTTTGTTTGAATAAATTTGAAATTTTTACGGAATCGTTATTTATTGCTGATAATATATATGCTTTATTATAATTATTATTTAAAATCAATGAATTATATATGAAATGAGAATCTTTTTGTGAAACAATTGAAAATATATGACTTTGATTGTCAACAGAATTTAAATGACTAATTGTATCCTTTAAAAATAATTCCATTAACTTTTTTTTGTTTTCAATTCCAACCGGAATAGCAATAAAAGCATTATAATCCTTAGCTGTAATCACCTTATGCAATGGTGCCTGATATTCAGAGTTAACATTTACTATAGTATCGTAAAGGTTAAAAATATCTTTACTATAATTTTCATTAATCTTTTCACCATCAGAAAGCTGAAATTTATCATCACTTCCAATTGTAATTTCATTGCTATTATTGTTACTACAGGAAATGATTAACAGAACAATGAAATAAAAAAATATTTTTTTCATAAATAACCTTTTATAAAAGTTAATAATTAATAGAAATCTTTAATCAATAATTAAAGTAAATCACAGAACTTGTATATTTTAAAATGTATAAGACAAATTTAATAATAAAATAATTACTCGTATTCATCTGATAAAAAGACGCAGTAATTATATTTGAATTTTAAAAAAAATCGAAAACTTCCACAATCTATAAATAAATATTTCAAGTTTTTTAAAAAAATATCAAAATTATTATTATATTAATATTTGAAAAAAAGTTTTTTTAAAAATTATTTTTCAATGTTATATAAGTATTTGATATATAAATACATAAAGAAATTATTTGGTTTTTTCTTAATATTTGAATTAAAAGTTTATCATATAAATTAAAATAAAAATAGTGATGATATAATATACAATTAATTGCAGAATTTATTTAAAAATGTTTTAAAGATTTAGAAAAATTTTATTATTTTTCAGAAAAAGTATAAGCATTTAGTTATAGCTTAAAATGATTTTAGAAAATGATTTAAATGAAATATATGACCAAAAATGAAGAAGAAATATTGGCACTTTGGAAAAGATACAGTGAAGAACCAAATTTGCAAAATAAGAATAAGCTAATTACTAACTATATTTGGTTAATTAAATATATTTTACAGAATATGAATCTTCCTTCGAAGACCCTTTTAAATGAAGGAGATTATATTAATTATGGTATATTAGGATTAAATGAAGCAATAGAACGATTCGAGCCGGAGCGTGGTATAAAATTTGAATCTTATGCACTTCCCCGAATAAAAGGTACAATTCAGGACGAACTGCGTAAATTAGACTGGCTCTCAAGAACTGCGCGGAAAAAGGCACAGGAATTTACTACTGCCGGCGATGACCTCCGCAGTAAAGAAGGCAGAGAAGTAACAATCGAAGAAATACGAAGAAAACTAAACGTATCAGAAGAAGTATATCAGACATATCTAGAAGCTGCAGCAGCTGCGAAAAATTCGCTGTATTTCAATGAATCTAATATTATCCAAACCCCCGATGGAGAATATGATATAATTGAAGAATTAGCAGACCCTAATCCAGATAATATTGTAGCTAATATTGAAAATGAAGAACGTCTAAGTTTTATTTCAGCTTATTTAACCAAACTAAATGAATCGAAACGTAATGTAATAGTACTTTATTACTACGAAACCCTTACATTCAAAGAAATTGGACAACTTCTAAACATATCAGAAAGTAGAGTTTGCCAGATTCATACTCAAGTATTAAAAGAGTTAAGGCATAAATTAACTGAGTTTGATAATGCTTAGCGCCTCTGTTAAAAAGAAATTAGAATCTCTTAACCAACTTCCAACAATACCTTTTGTCATTTCTGAGGTTTTGCAAGCAGTTGACAATATGAGTTTAAGTGCTGCAACGCTTGCTGGTTTAATAGAAAGAGACCAGGCATTGACAGCTCGCGTACTTGCTGTAGCAAATTCTCCTTATTATGGCTTTGCACGTCGCATCGCTACTGTCGATTTAGCTGTTGTCGTTATGGGACTTAATGCGATTAGAGAAATTGTGTTGAGTATGCTTGTAAGACGTTTACTGCTAAATGTGAACCCAAGGGTATTAGATATTAATGCTTTTTGGAGATATTCAATTTTTTGTGGCGCCTGCTCAAGAATTATAGCAAGAAAATACGGCTATCGATTAGCTGGTGAAGCATTTGTCGCTGGTTTAGTTCATGATATTGGTATTCTTGTGCTTGTCCAGTATTTCTCGAAAGAATATATAAAAATTCGTCAGGTGCAACAACTAAGAAGATTTTCTCTCGTTGATGCAGAAAAAATTGTCCTTAAATCAACTCATTGCGATGTTGGTTCCTGGCTTGCTGAAAAATGGAATTTGCCCACACAAATTTGTGATGTGATTCGCTTCCATCATTTAGAATATAATGAATTACCTAAAAGTGAAACTAATCAATCCAACATTTCTACTGAAAATCCAAATTATGAAATGAACTATCTCAACAACTTAGAGCAACCATTAACAGTAATTGTTTCTACTGCAGAATGGTTTGCTGCTGATATGGGATTCAAAGCATGGGCAAATGAAGGAAACCGCTCTAAACTATGTATTTCTGATATTCTTATTGAACAAATAAAGAGCCATGAGGTCCTTGACCCAATTAGTGCTGTTGAAGT
This sequence comes from Kapaibacterium sp. (SeqCode), assembly GCA_036759045.1. Taxonomy (GTDB): domain Bacteria; phylum Bacteroidota; class Ignavibacteria; order Kapaibacteriales; family UBA2268; genus JAAYJM01. The sequence goes on from DAIOVK010000097.1 coordinate 6,760, forward strand.
GCTTAAACAGGAAATTTTGGAAGAATTTGATAAATCAATACTTATAAATGAATTAGGGAAAAGGTGATTTTTTTCTTCATTATATCAATCAGTAGTTTAAATATTAGGGAATGAACAAGATAGAAATAAGAGTGATAATTCATTAAAAGACTTATAATCTTGTGTAATTTCGACCCCCCTAATAAAAGAAGACTTTTATTTTAAATGGAAATGACATAAGTTTACCCTGTCATTCTGAAGCGAAGCGAAGAATCTCACAAGTCATTGCTAACACGAAACTTGAGATTCCTCACTTCGTATCGGAATGACAGACAAAGACAAAGATATCATTGGTAACCACCTTATAAAGCAAATGCTTTATTATAATGGAGATGACATCACATAAAACTGTCATTCGGAGCGCATCAAAGAATCTCACAAGTCATTGCTAACACAGAGTTTGAGATTCCTCACTTCGTAACGAAATGACACCTTTTCTTAATTATTTGCGCAATTGTTCTTTACGAGCATAATCTCCTAACTCCTTTATTTTCGATATGGAGTTAGGAGTTCTGAAGATAATGATTCTATAGCAGTTCAGCTATCTGAATGGCGTTTGTTGCGGCTCCTTTTCTTACATTATTGGCAACTATCCAAAGATGTAAACCATTTTTAATTGATAAGTCCCTGCGTAATCTTCCCACAAAGACTAAATCAGAATTTTCTGAATCCTGAAGTGTAGGATATTCATCAAGTTCAGGATTATCTTTAATAATCAGATTTTGTTGTTTTGATAAAACTTCTTTTATTTGCTCAATTGTAAAATCATTTTCAAGTTCTAAATTAACAGATTCACAATGTCCGCCAATAACAGGAATTCTGGCACAGGTAACCGAAACAGGTAATTCTTTTAAATTAAGAATTTTACGTGTTTCATTAATCATTTTATTTTCTTCAACAGTAAAATTGCTTGAAGATTCAAAACTATGAAAAGTGCAATTGTTTGAAATTCTGTGTTTAGAGATTGGATTATTTACTTCAGTTCCATTGATTTCGGCATTTAGTTGATTTAATCCACTTTGTCCGGCACCGGAAATTGATTGGTAAGTTGAAACTAAAACACGTTTTAATTGAAAATTATCAGAAATTGGCTTAAGTGCAACAACAAGTTGAATGGTAGAACAATTTGGATTTGCTATTATTCCATTATGTTCTTTTATTGCTTTAGGATTCACTTCAGGAACAACAAGAGGAACATCCGGGAACATTCGCCAATAGCTGCTATTATCAATAGCTATGCAATTAGAAGAAGCTGCAACCTTTGCCCATTCTTTAGCAACTGCGCCGCCAGCAGAAAACAACGCAATGTCAGTCCCTTTAAAGCAGTTTTGTTCTAATTTTTCTACAATTATTTTTTCGTTATTAAAATCAATAAAGCTGCCAGCAGAGCGTTCTGAAGCAAATAATCTGATATTTTTCACTGGAAAATTCCGTTCTGCCAAAACCCTGATAAATGTTCTTCCAACTAAACCGGTTGCTCCTACTATTGCAATATTTTTAGACATAATTTTTCATTTTTAATTAAAAAAACATTTGACGTTTTAAAATTAAGATTAGTTTCATTTTTGATAATTTTTTATTAGAAGCAAGTTCAGAACTCCTGATGCCAAGTAGTTTTCTATTTTGAATGCTTGTTACTAGGCCCCCCCTTATAAAGCAAGTGCTTTATTTAAATAGAAATGACATCACTAAAAGTGTCATTCCGAAACAGTGCTTTTCAGTCATACTATCAGCAAGCTGATAGCATGACAAGA
>DAIOVK010000098.1:0-8466 GCA_036759045.1 Kapaibacterium sp. (SeqCode)
ATATACCTAACATTATCAAAAATAATTTGCATTTTAAAACGGAAAGTTTTAAATTATATAGCAATCTATACAGCTTCAACGTCCCGGAAAACCACACTTTCCACGTAGAAGTGCTTTCAGTGAAGTAATAACTTTGTCTGAACCTTGATGTGAAGGATTATAGGATTTCTTGATTAATTAAGAAAGAACAATCAGGAAATCATTAAATCAGGCTAATCAGGGTTCAGACAATAGAAAAGAATAATCACTTATCATTAATCATTAATCATTATTTTCTGTCAAAGTGTCAAAAAATGCCTTTCTTTTGACACTTGACACTTTTTTCCAATCATTAACAATTTATCATTAATTTTGCTTCAGCAATAAAAATATTAAATTGCTAATAAGAAAATTTATAAATTTGTATTTATGAAAGAAAAGCTAACAAATACTCAAATGGCTATAACAAATGCTTAATACCAAACCTCAAACAAATAGTTCAACACACTCTGTCATTCCGATACGAAGTGAGGAATCTAACAAGTCATTGTTTCCACTACACTTAAGATTCCTCACTTCGTTTATGAGTGATACTTTAAATGATATCTTTTGCTTTATAAAATGGTTTGGAATGATAATTTTTAGAAATTCTCTAAATTGAATAATATAACAATAAATTTAAATAAAATGAAAAAGAAATGTCTAATTGGAATGTCTGGTGGAGTTGATTCTTCAGTTTCTGCTGCTTTATTGCTCGAAATGGGCTATGAAGTAGAGGGTTTGACAATAACTCCATTTAGAGTTGACCCAAGCTGCCGGCAGTTAGAAACCGAAAAAAGCTGCTGCTCAGCTAAAAGTTTGCAAGATGCTCATAATGTTTGCGAGCAACTTGGCATAAAACATCATTTGGTTGATTTAACAGAAGCATTTAAAGAGCAAATTGTAAGCAAGTTCATTCAGGATTATCTTTCCGGAAAAACACCAAATCCCTGTGTGCTATGCAACCCACTAATAAAGTGGGAAGGTCTGATTAAAACTGCTGAAAAATTCGGCTGCGACTACGTTTCTACTGGCCATTACGCCAAAATCAACTACAACAAGAAAAACAAAAGATATTATATCTCAAAAGGGGCAGACCCCACAAAAGACCAATCCTATTTCCTTTGGAAGCTAAGTCAGGAGCAGCTTTCCAAAACCATTTTTCCACTTGCAGATTATAAAAAAACTGAAATCAAAGAAATAGCAGGCAAACTTAATTTGTATGTTGAAAAAAAGCCGGAATCACAGGAAATTTGCTTCATCCCAGACAACAACTACCATAATTTTTTAGAAAACAATGTTACTGATATTAGACAAAGAATTGGAAAAGGAAATATATTTTTCAATGACAAGATTATTGGGCAACACAACGGGTATCCATTTTATACGATTGGGCAGAGAAAAGGACTTGGCATTTCACACACTAAGCCGCTTTACGTAAAAAGTATTAACGCTAAAGAAAACATATTGGTAGTTGCAGAAGATGATGATATCAGCAGTATTTCCTTAATTGCTAATGAGTTAAATTTTCAGAAATATTTGGAGTTTGACGAAGAAAAAATCTTCAATGTAAAAATCCGTTATAAAGACAAGGGAAGCGAAGCAAAATGCATAATGCTTGAAAACGGCACTTTACATGTTAAATTGCTTGAAAAGAAAAAAGCAGTAACTCCGGGTCAATCTGTTGTAATTTATGAAGATAATGATTTAGTCGCTGGTGGAATAATTTTTGAGTAGGAAATGAAATTTCCTCATTATTTTTGTTAGATATTTTTCCCAAAAAATAAGTTAATGCTTTATCAGGGGGTTCAGAATGAAGAGAAATGTTTATCAGGTTTTCAAGAAATTACTACACTAGAAATAAAAATATTTAGAACTCTCCTAAAGAAAAAAATTCAACTTATACTTTTCATTAGAAATAAAAAAATATTTGCTTCATTATTTTTAATTTCTTATTTTACATAAAAAATTGGTCGAATAGAATAATTTTCTCTAAAATAAAGATTTTAAAATGTAAAAACGGGATTTATATGAAAAATGCAAATTTATTTTATTTTTTGTTAGCAACAGCAGCATGTTTTATTTTTTCTTCAATCAATGCTTTTTCAGAAGAAAAGGTAGATGTGCTATTTTTAAAGAATGGTTCGAAAATTATTGGGTCAATAACCAAGTTTATTCCGGATTCTACAGTTTCAATACAAACAAAAGACGGTAGTGTTTTCGTTTATAATGCCTCTGAAGTATTGAAAATAGAAAAAGCAGCAAATAATGAGAATTTAAAAAAGAATTATACAGAATTTGGAGCAAACTTTGGAACTCCAGCAGTTTTTAATATCGTTTTAGGTTTTCACTCAGAAAAATTCGGTATTAGATTTTCCGGTATGTATCTCGGCTCTTCTTATGGAATTCAAGCCAGCTTGCCATTAAAGTTCTATGAATCTAAAGATGTATATCATGCAATTGCTCTTGCTCTTGGATTCTCTCATATCGAAACTGAAGAAACTGTGTTATACTATAAATATACAAGAGCAAGAGAATGGACATATTTTTCTCTTAGTTATAATCTAAATCTTTATGGTTTCTTTCTTGAAGGAGGTTTGTCAGTTGGTGATGGAAGTTACTCAAATCCGCAATTAATGTTTCAAATTGGTTATGTTCATCGGTTTAATAAATAAATTTCTATGAAAATACAGAACTTCTGCCCCCACTTCAAAAATAATGGGGTTAGGAGAATTGTCTCGTAAATAATAATTTCGCAGTTAGCAAATATTCTTATTTTAGGCATTCGTCATTGGTTATTAGTTTGTTACTACTAATGACTAATGACTTAATGTTAGTACTCTTTTAAAATTTAACTTCTCAATTAAAAAATAGGAGAAAATAAATGATGAAGTGTAATAACTTATGAATTTATTAGGAAAGTACAATAAAACAGTACTTTTAATACAGTTGAACGTTTTAAGAAAAATAGTTCAAAACTTTTACAAATAAGTAAGTAAATCAAATATCAAATATCAAATATCAAGTATAACATTAATAATTAATTTATAAGGACAAATAATGAAAAACTTCAATAGGATTTTTGGTTCAGGTCCACTTGGACTAATATTTAGTTTAGTATTATTCTTCGTAGCAAATTTTTTGAATAATTACATTAATATTCCACAAATTTTTTGGGATAATACCTATATTCACATTTACATATTTGCATTTCTAACATTGATCACAATTATAATGATTGTGTGGAGCTTTAAGTCACTAAATCCGAATGATAGAGGAAAAACTTTGATTACAACTGGGATGTATAAATACTTTCGTCATCCTTTATATGCTGCTTTTTTAAGCGTCTTTAATTTTGGATTAGCTATTTTAATGAACAATTGGATATTTATTATCTGGGCAATTTTACTACATCCTATTTGGCATTTACTCGTAAAAAGTGAAGAAAAAATGCTTAAAGAGGTTTTTCCAAATGATTATGAAGAATATTGCAAAAAGACTGGACGTTTCTTTCCTAAACTGAGATTAAAAAAATGAAAGTTTTTGCATACAACAAACGGTTAAGCCAATAAATGTTTTAGTAGTATCCGTAGGTTTTATCAGCTTTCAGCTTTTGTGTTATTGTTTGTGAAAAGACCATGGATCTACAACTTACTATTCAAACAATCGAAGAATTGAGAAGCAAGAGTAGTTAGACTTATGTAAATTTTAATATCGGTTTGTATTATATAATTTCCAATTTGAAGTGTCATAAATAATATGAATATATAGAGTGTCATTCTGACGAATGTCAGAATCCATCTTGCTTTTTTCGATACAAAAGATAGATTCTGACATTCGTCAGAATGACACTATGCCACTTAATACTGGAAATTGTATTACATACGAATTTAGAATTATATAGAGAAAGTTTTGTTTGGCTGGAGTGAATTAATTCTATAAAATATCAAATTAAGCTGTTTTTAGCTATTATTGAAAAATATAATTTGGAATTATGAGACAACTAATGAAGCTTTGCACTGGCAGATGTCCAACATCTTGGAGATGTTGGAAAACTTGAGCTGGTTAGTGTTTTATTGAATTGAGAAATAAATTGAGAAATTTGTAGTGTTGAGATATATTAAAATAAATTATTTAATAAAAAATTATTATTTTCTATTTTAAAGTAATAAATTAGTTTTGTAATTTGGAAAGAAATTGAATGGGTGGCAGAAAGATAAGTTATTATTCAACATATTTATATGAATAAAAGATATAGTAATACTGAGAGATTAGGTGTAATTGAAACTGACCGAATTGTAACAAAACATTTAGGTTGGATTTTTAGAGAACAACCATTGGTAGACGTTGGGATTGATGCAATAATAGAACAAACCGAAGATGGAAATCCGATGGGAAAATTTATTGCGATTCAAATTAAAACTGGAAAAGCCAATTTCCATGTCTCAGAAAAGCATTTGATATATTATGTTTCTCATATTCATTCCAATTATTGGCTTAATCTTGACATTCCAATTATTTTAGTTGCTCATTTACCTGAAACAGAGCAAACATATTGGCAACTTATATGCGAAATGAACTTAAAAAAAACAAGAAAAAGGTGGAGAATTGAAATTCCTAAGAAACAAGAGTTTAATGAGAAAGCTAAAAATGAATTAATTCATATCCTTTCAAATAAGGAAGATAAGAGTTCCTTCTTTGATTTATATAAGGGGAAAACTGAACCAGATACCTTCTTTGATTTAGCTGAAAATATTAGTTGCATTGATGATTCAGTAGATTCTGTTAACAAGATTGTTGATATAATTTTAGAATTGGATTCAAAAACAAAAGCATTTAATAAAAAGTTGATAGAGTATAGAAAATATGGTCTATCAGATAAAGACCAACATGTTAAAGCAAGTATAAAAGGATATGGAAAAGATTTGAATATTTGTTCCAAACGATTAGAAAATGAGGTAGAATTATTTTCAGAGCTATGTTCTAAAGGATTTTTCGCATACGAACAAGCTGTATTAATATCTTATTTGATTACAAAAGATCAAGAAAACTTGATTTCTTTATCAATCCCTTTAGAATCAATACCATATACAGTTGATAAAGCTTTAGAAGAAATAAAAGCAATGAGAAATGGAGCTTCAAAATTACCGCAAAAGTATGCTGTGTTAAAAGAAGCTAAGAAAATATTGCTTGAAGTGATTGACTTGTTAATTAATGAATTTGCTGAGTGTAAGAAAATGGCAATAAATATAATAGATAAAATTGAGCTAGTAAAAACAACTAAATGACAATATGTGTATAGTAAATAATGATTTCAATTGTTTTAGAAAGTTTGTGGCTAACTTAAACTTTGTAATAAAAAAAATGCAATTACTAAATAAATATGCTACAAAACTTTATGAGTAATCAATACAAACAAAATAGAAAAATTGGTAATTTAACCTCTTGATTTATCATAGTGTTAATTCTTTTAATTATTTTTGCCCGGAAATTCCAATAAAGTATGGGAAAAGAGTCTGAAATTATTAAATTTGTATTTTAAGTTTTGATAGAATATGAAAAATATTGATAAAAAAAGTTTAGAGAAGGCTTATCTTCTATTTGAAACAGGCGATATAGAAAAAATCGAAATTGGCACAATAAAAGGTTTACAACAAATACATAAATATTTGTTTAACGGTTTGTATGATTTTGCAGGACAAATACGCAACAAAAACATATCGAAAGGTGGTTTTAGATTTGCAAATGTTTTGTACTTAAATGAAATCTTAATTAAAATTGAACAAATGCCAGAAAACACTTTCGAGGAAATCATTGCCAAATATGTAGAAATGAATATAGCACACCCTTTTATGGAAGGCAATGGAAGAACAATGCGTATATGGTTAGATTTGCTTCTAAAAACGAAACTAAAAAAAATGGTAAACTGGCAGTTTGTTGACAAAACTCTTTATCTACAAGCAATGGAAAGAAGTCCCGTTAATGATTTAGAATTAAGAACATTACTATCTTCTAACTTGACAAATGAAATTAACAACAGAGAAATTATTTTTAAAGGCATTGAGCAATCCTATTATTATGAAGGATATGTGAAAGATGATGTTGATTAATGCTCAATAATAGTTACCAAATAATCGAAAAAAAACATAACCCGCAATATAAAAAATTGCTGGGATAGTAGATATTAAAGCGGTGCAGACCCTTTTGACTTTTCTTCAAAAGAAATAAAAACTTTTAAAGTAATTGTTATAAGAGCAACTCAAACAAACATTAAAGTAACAAATGAAGAACCCAAAAAGCATTTATATAATTGTCTCATTTTCCATATTCATTGGGATATTACATTTCATCATTGGTCCTGATTACCAAGGAATTTTTAAGCATTTTATTCGTGGATATTTAATTGACATTCTGCTACCTATGAACCTATACTTATTGTTACAAATATCACTAAGAAAGTACATAACGGTTAATAAATCCAGAATTATTGGTACAATAATTCCATTTGCTTTCGGAACAATGGTAGAAATATTACAGCTTTATGAAATTAATTTTCTTGGGAGGACTTATGACCCCTGGGATATAGTTATGTATGCAATTGGAATTGGATTGGGTATTGTATTTGATTTGACACTAATTGACAAGTTTGAAAGGCAAATACAGAAAAAAGAATAATTTCGACAAACAACATCGTGTATAAAACATTGGGTTTTAATGTTTCCAAAATGTGTTTTCTTCCTCCAACTTTTCTACTTCTCAAACGAAAAAACACAATTCCTTATATCACAAACACCTAACCGTTTGTCAAATACTTTTAAAAAATCACAAATAGATAATTTATAGATAAACAATAGATAATTCGATTTTTTTCCTTATCTTTGTATGGATAAAATATGGATAAATTATGGATAAATTTCTAAATAAATTGAATTTTGATTTTAAAACTAATCAGCATATATTAAAACTGATAAGCTTTATTGATACATTTAAAGGTAAGTGGAATTTGGTTGAACAAAAAGAAAATACTTACTTAAAAGAGCTTCGCAAAATAGCAACAATTGAATCTATTGGATCTTCTACCCGGATTGAAGGTGCGCAACTGACCAATGATGAGATTAAAGAACTTCTTGACAATATGGAAATAACTATACTCAAAACAAGGGACCAACAGGAAGTAGTTGGATATTACGATGTTCTTGAAATTGTTTATGAGAACTTTCGCGACATATCTATATCTAAAAATTATATACAGCAGTTACATCAAAGGTTATTGAAATACAGCACCAAAGATGACAGACATCGTGGGAAATATAAAAATCTTTCAAACAAGGTTGTAGCATACTATCCTGACGGCACTCAACAAACAATATTCAATACCACTGAACCATACCTTGTGGAGAATGAAATGAATGATTTGATTGAATGGACAAATCAGCAATTGAAGCTAAACGAGATTCATCCATTAGTAATAATTGGATTATTTATTTATGAATTCCTCTCAATTCACCCTTTTCAAGATGGCAACGGAAGATTGTCCAGATTATTGACAAATTTACTATTGCTCCAAAACGATTATCAATTTGTTCAGTATATTTCATTTGAAAATTTGATTGAACAAAAGAAAAAATCATATTACGAGGCATTAATTGATGGTCAAAAGGATAGATATACCGATAGTGAAAGAATAAATAGCTGGATTTTATTTTTTCTATCTTCCCTTGTAGCGCTGATTCAAAGCTTAGAACAAAAATATGGTGTTTTTAAATCCAAAGGTGCTTATCTAAACGAAAGACAAAAAAAGATTAAGGACTTTATCGAAAAAGAACAGCCAATTAAATTAAGTGATTTATCTAAAGTATTTACAGATATTACGATACATACTTTAAAAAAGGATTTACAATATTTAAAGACGGAACAGGTCATTGATTCGATAGGTAAAAATCGTGGAACAATATATATAATTAAAGAAAAATATGTATTTTTTTGAAGCATTTTTAGATGCAAAGTAATCAGTCTGTTATTCTAGTATTTCTGCCACTTTTAGCTTTACTTCTATTTTTAAAACAAATTTATGTTATTTTTAGTTTTGTAACCATAATAAATGATTGTGATATTCAAATTATTAGAATAACTCCCAAATTAATTTGGGAGTTATTTTATTTCATTTATTTTTTACACTCAAAAAGTAAACATTGAGAAACATTCAACCCAGTTCCCTACACTTTTCAAATAAACTACTTCCCATAACTCAATACAATCTCTTCAATTAACAATTAACAATTAATAATTAATAATTAATAATTATTAAAGTTCTACCACCGTAACTCCATCGCCACCTTCGAGTAAATCGCCGTTACGGAACGATTTAACTGATGGATGGTGATATAAAAACTCCTGTATTGCTTTGCGCAAGGCGCCAGTGCCTTTTCCGTGTATAATAGTGATTTG
>DAIOVK010000099.1:0-8449 GCA_036759045.1 Kapaibacterium sp. (SeqCode)
ACCAATGACGAATAACTAAAAAGTAAGATGGATTCTGGCATACGTCAGAATGACAAGGCACTTTCCAGTCATGCTATCAACTTGTTGATAGTATGACTTTTTTCTCTTCACTTTCGCACGAGTTTCTTTAAATATGCGAAAGTTTAAACCATCTAAACCATCTAAACTCTCTAAACTACTTCAAATATCTACTCAATAATTTCTTCTGGGGTTTGTTTTCAATCCATAAAAAATTGGGAAGATAATAATCATTTGCTCCTTTTTGCTCTACAATATTTTCCGGGAAAAATTCGCCTTCAATGGCGCCGAGCCAATTGATTACAGATGGCTCACCACCATCAAAGAGTATTTCGATTCTATCGGCGAAAAGTCTGGGAGCACCTTCATTTCCATCATCTCCGGCAAGAAAATACAAACTCTTTGCTTCTCCATTTGCTATAACTTTTCTTATAGTATCACTGGCAAAATGTATCCAAATTGTGTTACCGGAAATCTGATTGATTCTGTTAGTTAAAGTATCGTCTTTGCTCAGCATAATTGCATTACTTTGACAAAAAATCGAATCCAATTTATTTGTTTTTGAAAAAATAGTGATTGTATCTGAATGAATTTGACTTGAATCGTAATACAGCTTCGCTTTTCCAAACAAGAATAAATTTCCGTCTGCTTTATTGTAAATCATATCTTTCCCAGTCCCGCTAATTCTTTTTCCAGCTATTTCTACGCTATCTCTAAAAAAGAAATTTTCCTTATTTTGCTTAAGCCAACCTTCCATAGATTTTGAAGAAATAAAAAGAGTATCAATTTCAAATTCAAAAGTAGTATCCTTTTCAGTAATTACTTCTTTTTTCCCGATTGTATCAATTTGGCAAAGGATTGGACGCCCAATAGCTTCAGCATAATCGTCTTTTGAAAAAGAAAGCAGAGTATCGCTGTTGAGGAAAATATTAGAATACTTTGCTATAGCAAGCACTTTGCCATAGCTTTTGTTATCTTTTGTTTGGGCATTATGTTCGGCATAATCAGAAAGAATTAGCGATGAATCGTTTTCAACCTTAACATTCCCATAGCATTGACTTAACTGCGTTTTTCTGTTGTGAATTAATTTATCGGTAGTTATTTTTGAATTTTGATTGGAAATAGAAACGTTTTGAATGAATTCAGCTATGTAAGTTTTTGTTGAATAAGTTCCTTTCTCAGCAATGAGATTTGAATTTTTATCAGTAATAGTGATTTTTTCGTTTGATACTGCGATTCCGGTGTTGCCGTCATAATAAATGCTGTTTGCCTTTAAAACCAAATCTTCCTGTGTAATAACTACATTACCAAATAGTTCAACTTTATTTTCAGCCATAAAATGATTAGCAATATCGCATTTAATAACAACGTTTCCCTGCTCGAAATGCACTTTTCCGCTAACCTTTCTGTATTCTACTCCCGGAGTAGCTGAGCCACTAAGCTCATCAGCATAAATTAGTTCGATTGGCTGCTGAACGCTTAAAGTCAAATATAAATAAATAAGAATAAAATTAATCATTTTTTGCCATTTCAATTGCTGTTTTCACAAATCCGTTGCTTTTCTCAAGGAGCTGCTTTGCATCGTCAAATCCGACATTGCATAAAATCATTACTAATGCAGTTTTTACGTTTCCTTCTGCTTTATTTAAAAACAATTCCGCTTCATCATATCCAACTCCAGTTATGGTCATAACGATATTCTTCGCTCTTTCTTTTAATTTATTATTTGTTAGCTGCAAATCAATCATCACATTTCCGTAAGTTTTGCCTAAGCGAATCATCGAAGCAGTTGTTAGCATATTTAAAACAAGTTTTTGTGCTGTTCCGGATTTCATACGTGTTGAACCGGCAATTACCTCAGCTCCAACATCGGGACAAATGAAAACGTCTGCTTTCAAATCAAATTTTTTTAATTCTTCTCTCGAAATAGTAGTAATTAAAACCGTAAAAGCACCAATCCGATTAGTTTCGAGCAAAACTCCCTTAATGTATGGTGTTCGTCCAGATGCAGCGATGCAGCAAACGACATCATTTGCACTAACATTTGCATATTTACATTCAAAAAATCCGTTTTCAACTAAGTCTTCCGCTCCTTCAACTGCTTTAAACATAGCATTGCGCCCACCTGCAATAAATCCCTGAACGAGTTCCGGAGGAGAACCGAAAGTAGGAGGGCATTCAGAAGCATCAACAATTCCGAGACGACCGCTTGTCCCTGCTCCAAAATAAAGAAGACGTCCACCTTTTTTAATTCTTTCTACAATATTTTTTACTGCTTCTTCTATAAAAAGGATTTCTTTTTCTACAGCAAAAGCAACTTTTTTGTCTTCATCATTAATTATATGCAAAATTTCATTAATACTTGCTATATCAATATTTTCAGAAACTGGATTTCTTTGTTCCGTCCTTAAATATATTATTTCGTTGAAAAGAGTGGTCATTTTAATTGTTAATTATTAATTATTAATTTTTTTTACTAATAACACAATGACGAATGACTAATGATTTTATGTTGTCGGCTGTCAGCAATCAGCTGTCGGCTATCAGCTGTCGGCTTTTCGTCATCGGTCATTGAGTGTAGTCGAAATAACCAATAACCCAATAACCTAATAACTCAATAACCGATAACCTAATAACTAATAACCTAATAACCAATAACCAATTATAACAAGAACACACCCCTTGCACCTCTCAAGAGAAAAAAAAACTCCTTCCCAAATCCACTTTGAGAAGGAGCGCAAAATCATTCATTAATCATTAATAATTAATCACTAATCATTATTTAATCACTTCCAATGCTTTATTAGTGGCATTGATAATTGGGTCAACGGAAATAACTTCGCCTACAGCGCCCTTCATCCATGCGTTTGGAGTAATCCAGCCCTGGGTTATCATTCTTTGCATTTCTTCACCGAGATTTTTCCCTTGAATGTATTGCTCCATTTGGAATTCAATCAGATGTCCGACTGGATATGCAGAAAGATAGAGAGGATAGTCAATCATATGTGAATAAATTGCAAGAATAGGAGCATCTTTAATACCAAAAATCTCAGCATAGTATTTATTCCAAATTTCTTTTGAAATAGAAATGACGGCTTCTTTTAATTGTTCGGCATTTGCATTTGGATTTTTATAGAGCCATCTCCAAACGTTTATATCAACGAGGGAAACGCCCATAATTTCGAAGCAAGACCAGTAATTATCCAATGCCAATAAAAATTCTTTATCTGGATTGTTTTCTTTAATACCGAGCAAATCAAGGTCGCGTTTTTGGAAAACGAAAGCCCAAGCTTCAGTGAATGCGGTATTTGGCACTCCACTTAAAAGGAAATGGTCAACATCCTGTATGTTTAAAGTTTGTTCAACGTTATGACCTAATTCATGGGTTGCAATATTATAACCTTTGTAATCCATACCAGCTCCTGCAAGGCGAGTTCGGAGATAAGACTGCATTTCTTTCATACCTGCTCCCCAAGCGTGGCCTGCGCCGCGTGATGCCTGTACCTCAATTTTTGAACTAATAGAGTTTGCTTTTTCAGCGGTATAACCAAGTTTTTGCAAAATATTTGTCATATCGGCTGCGAATGCCTTTTCATTTGGATATTTGCTTAAAGTAATTTTGTTAAGTTCATCTTCAGAAATACTACTGCGTGCCTTGAATCCGTCATACCAAATATCAAACGGCTGAAGTGGTCTGCCGAGTCGCTTGCTTATTAACTCACCTACTTTTTTACTTGTCGGGCTTGAAATTAATTTAATAAATAATTCTTCAACCTGTTCAACTGGCATTTGCATTTCGTCATCAAATTTCCTTTGAATGTAAGTTGGGAACACCGGGTAATAAGGGTCTAACGAATATTCTGCTTTAAAACAGTTTAAAAGATGCTGATAGCGTGTATTCGGCTCTGGTTTTGCTTCAATTTGCTTTCCATTTTCAAAAACAACATTTTTGAATGGGTCCCAGGTAACTTTGTCATTATTGATAACAATTTGAGGAATATCCTGAGCAATAATCCTTTGCATTACCTGATAAATCATTTGTTGCTTGTAAAGTCCATCTGGCATACTATATTGAGATTTCAACTCATCACGAAGGTTCCAGTGGCTAATCAATTTTTTATCCTGTGGAAAATAATTTGCTCCGGTGCTATCGGTTAAATAGCCAGCCATAATGTTATATTCAGAAATATAAGTATCGGCATTAGTGCGAACTTCACTTGATTTTTGAAGCAATTCTGCAGGTGGTCTGGCAAGGAACATAGATGTAATTTTTGAATACGCCCAATCAAGACGATTCCAGTTTGCAGAAAGCTGGTCTTTTTCTGTAAGTGAATAAACAGGAAAATTCAAAAGAATATAGAATGCTACTTTATTTTGGAATAAATCTTCTTGCAAATGTGCAGCAGGATTATATCCAGCCATAGTTTGGTCAACTGGTAAAATTTCACCAATATTTAAATGTAAAGGCAAATTCAAATCAAGCTGCATTTTGTTGAAATGTCCTAATAGAGAGTGGAATTTATCTTGTAAACGTGTAAATACAAGCTCAAGCTGGGCAGGGTCGTTAATGAAATTTTCAACACAATAGGCAGTAAAATCTTTTTTGCTTCCATCTTTTTCGGTCCAAAGCATTGCTGCCTGATTAATGCCCTTTTCAATACGGGTTTTGCTTCCATCGCCGTGTTTTTTTACTAATTCATCAATAGTTTTTTCAATAGTACTTTTATCAATGAAACCCATTTTAATGCTTCCTTTCGAAGAATCGGTGCCTGATTTTTTGCCACATCCACTTGAAATAAGTGCAATAGCAATTATAAATGTAATAATAAATTTAGACATATTTACCTCTAAATAATTTTATAAATAAACTTACAATTTAATTAAAATTTAATTGATTTTAAAGAGAAAATTATTTCATTTCTTCTTTTTGAAAAAATAAAAATCTATGAAAAATATAATAGCCATAAAAGGTGCAATGTAAATAGATTCATCAGCCCAAAACAGATTGAAGGAGAAATTCCACTCAGAAAAAGGAAAAAACCATTGGTATCCAATATTATTGCTGCCATTTTGGAATAAATCTAAGAAAAAATGAGTAAGAGTTCCCAAAGAAATATACTTAAAAACATTCCAGCGTATTTCTTTCTCAAAAAATTGACTTATAAGAATAATCCATAGTAGCACAACTAAAGGGGTATGAGAAGCATTAAAGAAAAATTGCTCTGGCTTGAAAAAAGTAGTAAAAGGGCGAGTAAGCAAATCAGGAAGCATAGCTCCCAGAAGAAACAGAATGAAGAAATGAATTTCCAAGTTCCTTCTGCGGATTAAATATGCAAATGTTGTATGAGTAATGAGTTCAGGCATTTTTTCTAATAAAAATAAATTTTTTAAAATCGAATTTGAAATATTTAAAAAAGAAATATATAATAATGAAAAAAGGAATAAGAGAAATAATAACTTTCCAAAAACGTGGCGTTTGAATATGAACGAAATAAGCCGAGACGGTGTCTGGATTTACAATAGTTGCTTTTATTCCGAGATTATCTCCAACAGAAATACGATTTCCATTTTCAACAAAACATCTATAATTTAAAATGATTAGTGTATCAAAAGTATTAGCAGCCAAAAGAGAATTTTTATTGTATATTTCTAATACTTTTAAACCGCCATTAATATATTCTTTTCCGTTCCTAATATTCTTAAAATAATTATAATCATATTTTTGATAATTATAGTAAGATAGTGATAATATAGCAATTAATAAAATAAAAACAGTAATAAATTTTTTCATAAAAAATAAATAAACTTTAATTTTTTTTAGAATAAAACGCATTAAAAAAAAAATATTGCAAAAGTGTGTAAAATTTTACACTTTTTTTTGTTGATTAATTAATATTTTGTTAAATTTGATAAAATTTTTATAATTAAGTGTTAATAATTTGAATTATATTTGGAAATTTAGACAGAAACCAGATGAAAGTGCAGTACAAGGATTAGTAAATAATAATAACATTCCAAAGAGTTTAGCAAGAGTTTTGCTTGCTCGCGGGATTTCTGAATCAGCAGAGGTTAAGAACTTTTTTGAGCCATCGTTAGATTTGCTTCATGACCCATTTTTAATGGAGGGAATGGATGTTGCTGTTGATAGGATTATATCAGCAATAAATAAAGAGGAACAAATTTGGATTCACGGCGATTACGATGTAGATGGTACTGCAAGTGCTTCGATGCTACTCGAATTTCTTAGAGAAATTGGAGGAAAGGTAGGTTATTATATTCCGGACAGATTTATTGACGGATATGGTATCCCGCGCATAAGCATCAATAAAGCCAAGCAGTTAAATACTAAATTACTGATTACTGTTGACCTTGGAGTTACATCTTACGAAGCACTCGAATACGCTGCAAAGCGTGGTATTGAAACAATCATTTGTGACCACCACGAACCGGGTGAAACACTTCCACCAGCTATTGCTATTTTAGACCCACTCAAACCAAATTGCACATATCCTTTTAAAAATCTAGCCGCCTGCGGGGTTACTTTTAAGCTAATACAAGCAATTTCAAAAAAACTAAGTATTCCAGACGTTGCCTTTTCTTATCTTGACTATGTTGCTATAGCATCAGCAGCCGATATGGTCCCATTGATAAATGAAAACAGAATCCTTTCTTACTTCGGGCTCAAACAACTTAATGAGAATCCCCGTCCCGGAATAAAAGGTCTATTAGAATGTACCAATTTAAAAGTTGGAAGTATTACTGCGTTAAATATTATTTACTCCTTAGCTCCACTGATTAATGCAGCCGGTCGTCTTGGTGATGCAAGCCGCGCAGTTGAAATGATGACCCAGAAAAATGAATTAACTGCATTCCGAATTGCCCAAGAATTAGAACAGGAAAACAGGCGAAGACGCATTTTTGACGAGAAAACATTCGAAGAAGCCATCCCAATGGCAGATAAATTACTTAAAGACCCGGACAGACGCTCTATTGTTATTCATTCTCCAAACTGGCATGCCGGTGTGATTGGTATTGTTGCTTCGCGGCTCGTTGATAAATATCATTTACCATCTATAATTCTTACTACTATGGACGGACTTGCAAAAGGTTCTGCCCGCAGCATTTCTAAGTTTGATATTTATAAAGCATTAAAAAAATGTTCACCTCTACTTACTGAATTTGGTGGACATAAACACGCTGCCGGGATTACTTTAGAAGAAGAAAGTGTTCCTGTGCTTCGGGAACAATTCGACGAAATAGCAAGAAGTTTGATTACTGACGATATGATTGAAAACGAACAGTTTATTGATACTGAACTTGATTTAAACGAGCTTTCTCCGAACTTTATTCAGGTTTTACGGAAGTTCGCTCCATTTGGATACGATAATTTTAAACCAATTTTTCTTTCAAGAGGAGTTGTATCTGCAAACGGAATAAAAGTAATCGGTAACAATCACATTAAGTTCCGTGCCTTGCAATCAAATTTTGCTATAGATGCTATTGGTTATAATTTATTACATAAATCTCATTTTTGCTCTGATAGAAAACCTTTTACAATTATTTATCATCTTGAAGAAACAAATTTCTTCGGACATCCTACTATCCAATTAAGAATTAAAGACATAGCCAACGAAGATTATTCTGTTGACTAAATCTATTCATTTTTTTGTTTTGCTCTTATATATTCAATTAAAAATATTTTATAATTCAAATAAAATACTTTATGCAAAACTTATTCATCATCTTTGCCGGATTAGCAGTCGGATTAGGACTTACAATAGTGCAAATATCAAATGCACCGTCTTACCTTTCTGACGAACCCACAGCTTGCATAAATTGTCACATTATGACACCTCAATATGCTACATGGCAGCATAGCAGCCACCGGGAATGGACAAATTGCAACGATTGCCACGTCCCTCATAATAATATAGTTAGAAAGTATTTTTTCAAAGCAAGCGATGGATTAAGGCATGCCAGTATGTTTACACTGCGACTTGAACCTCAGGTAATTCAAATTAAAGAAGCAGGAAAAACAGTTGTGCAGGAAAACTGTATCCGTTGCCATGTAAATCAGTTAAATCCGGTTTCGGCTATTAACGTAACAGGTCATAATTACACGAATGGCGAAGGAAATCTTTGCTGGGACTGCCATCGCGAGGTTCCACATGGAAGAGTTAATTCACTTGCTTCCACTCCAAATGCTATTGTTCCCGGGCTTAGTCCAGCTTTACCAAACTGGTTGGAAAAAACAATTAAACAAAAGAAGCAGTAGTAGCTTAGACCAAGTTGCATTCATAGATGCAATTAAAGTGTCATTTCGAACCCCAATATTAAGCAAGTGCTTTATTTAAATTGAGATGACATCACTTTAAGTGTCATTCCGAAATAGTGCTTTTCAGTCATACTATTAGCAAGCTAATAGCATGAC
>DAIOVK010000100.1:0-8433 GCA_036759045.1 Kapaibacterium sp. (SeqCode)
CCCCTGCCCCTCTCAAGAGGGGAATGCGCAAGATATGTAACTTGTTAAATCTTTACATTTTCGTATTTTTGTTTGTAGCTTAAGCTACGTTATGTCATCTCAATTTAAATAAAGCACTTGCTTTATCTTAGGGTTACCAATGACATCTTTAATTTTTTATTGTCATACTATCAACTTATTGATAGTATGACTGAAAAACAACAGTTTCTAAATCTCAAATTCTGTGGAAACAAATACTTGTGAGATTCCTCACTTCGTATCGGAATGACAAATTAACATAATATTTATAAAAACAACTTGGTATAAATTCTAATCCTGTAAATATTTGAAAATATCATTTTCTACAATGCCTGTTGAATTACAATGTGGTTCTATCATACTATCCCATTTAAGAGATTCGTTAGACAAATAGCTACTTAATTTTACTTTTACACTTGTTTGGCTTCCAACTTTTGAAACAATAATATTAACAGTTACTGTAGTTGGATATTGCTGAGAAGAATAATCAGTATGAAAACCGGATATAAATCTGCCACAATCTAAGGGACATTTATATTTATTGTTGTATTCTACAGGAATAAAATAAGATAAGTAACCGGCATTTTTATCAATATTTTTGATTATTCTATCTGTTTCAGTACAGTATTCTATTATTTTAGACCATACTTCATCATACCCCTGGTTCAAAGTAATTTCATTGGTTACTTTGTAATGTTCGGGTGGATAATAGCTTGAACAGGAAATTAAAAGCAAGGAAAAAAGCAAACAAATAAAAATAACATTCTTCATCTTTTTCTACCTTAAAAATTTATAAAAAAATTCGATTATTAACTATCATTTAAATCACCTTACGCATTCCCCTCTTGAGAGGGCTTATTCAATATCCACATCTTTAAAACGTGCTGCTATTCTACTTATCCCGTAGGGATAAAATATTTGTAACAATACTTTTTTTTAGTCTTTTTATTCCGTAGGAATTAAATATTGAAGTGCCTTTTTAATATTTAATCCCTACGGGATAAGCACAGTCAAGGGATATTCCTGTTACAAATATATAATTCCTACGGAATATATTTCAAAGTCACTATTACTATTTCTGCTCCCAATTCTAAAACTCATACATGTGGGTAATGAATAGTGAGAGGGGAATAAGAAAAGTGGAATAAAAAAGTATCAATACTATACTTTTTAACTTTTCAAAGATGAATGCGTAATGTGAGTTATTTATTCAAAATTTTTAACTACATTATTAAAAATGGAAAACCTTAAAAAAAGCTAAGATTTTTCCGCAATGACTAACATTTCAAAATCATTTGTAGTGAGTTTATCATTTCGGCTAAATGCACCAATTTTAGCACCGTAAATATCTATCACATTAAATTTAAGAGATTTGAGCAACCAGGTAATTTCAGAAGGAACATAATATCTTTCATTACATTCTAATTCTAAATGATTTCCCTCGTCATCGTCAAAAACTGTTGTATTAAAATCACGAAAAGTCATTAAATCAAAAGTATTGTTGTGGTATGTAGCATTACCATCTTTTGTTTCAGAGTCCATAAACTCTTTAACGGAATGGAATAAAGGGAATAAACCGTTCAATGTGGTAAAAATGAATTTTCCATTATTTTTAAGAGCTTTAGCTGCATTTTGTAAAATCTGAAAATTCATCTCATCAGTTTCCATTAGCGGAAATCCACCTTCGCAAAGCATAATAACCAAATCAAACTCATTTGTAAAAGATAAATTTCTTGCATCCTGTAGCTGAAAATCAATGTTTAAATTATGAAGTTTTGCTTTTTCTTTAGCAGCATTTAGCATATTTTCAGATAAATCAATTCCGGTCATTTTATATCCCCGCTTTGCCAATTCTATAGAATGACGACCAGTTCCGCAACCGATATCTAAAATTTTCAGTTCCTTATTGTAAGAAATTTCCTGCTCAATAAAATCACATTCTTGCAATGTTCCGACTGTAAAACATTCCTGCTCATACTTTTTTGCATAATTTTTAAATAAATCCTGATACCATTTTCCCATTTTTTTTTCTTATTATTTTGACATCTTTTATTTATTCAATTTAAATAATATAATTTTTAAAACAAAAAATAATTTCGGTTTTTTGATTTTTCAATATATAGGAACATTCATAAAGTAAGAAGAGCCAATTCTATCGTAAAACAACCAGGAACTTTACGAAAGTATGATACTCATTCAACTTTTTCCTATATGCAATTTTGGAAAGAAAGAAAATTATCAATTATCAATTAAATTGGTTTCTTGCTTTTAATTCCATTGGTAAAATGCAGTTATAAATAAATTTGTTTACTGGGGTAGGCACACCGTATTTTTCACCGAGTTTAACGACTGTACCATTTTGATAATCAATTTCAGATGGCTTACCCTCCCAAACATCTCTTGTAAGCGAAGAAGTCGAGTTATATGGAAATGAATCTATGAAAGACAGAGCATTATTTAAAAAATCTCTGTTTATATTTATTCCGATTTTCATTGCCAAAGTAATAATTTCATTTAGCAAATCAATCATCATTTCACGGGTTTCTTTTAGTCCTCGAAGTTCTCCATAAGTAGTGCGTGTTATAGCCAATAATCCACTTACACATATTGAAATAAATTTTTTCCATATATCAGAATCAATATCATTAGAAATTTGATTATTTATTCCAGCTTTATCAAAAATAGCTTTTATTTCTAAAGCCCTGTTTGAAAGAGATTTGTTAAGTTCACCGAAAGTGATTAAAGGCGAAATACCGAAGTGATTAATAATACCGGGCGATTCTATTTTACTAATAATCCTGCACAACCCACCAAGAATATTTGATTTCTTGAGTACTTCACTCAATTCTTCTACAGCCATTACTCCATTTTGCAAAGGGAGAACAACAGAATCATTGCCCATTATTGATTTTATATCTTCTCTTATTTCCTTTATTTGCCAAGCTTTTACGCAAAGAATAATAAAGTCAGATGTGCCAAGATTCTGAATTTTATCGAAAATCTGCACATTATTAATATGAAAATCATTATTTAAGCTTTTAATAGTTAAACCCCTGCTTTTTATGGCAGTAAAATGCTCACCTCTTGCCAAAAAACTCACATCAAAAGCAGCACGGGCAAGCATACCACCGAAGTAACCACCAATTCCACCTGTTCCAATAATTGCAATTTTCATTCTTTTTATCTCAACAAACCTTGTTTTCAAATGTATGCAAAGCAACGCTTATGATTTGGTCCATATTGTAGTATTTGTATTCAGCAAGCCGTCCTACGAAAATAACACTATCAGCAAGTTTTTCCATTTCTTTTTTATATTTATCAAAAATAACCTGATTTTCAGTTGCCGGAACAGGATAATACGGCTCATTAGTTTTTGGAATATATTCTTCAGGATATTCAAGTGCTATTGTAGTTGTTGTAGTTCGTTGATTTAAAAAGTGCTTGAATTCAGTAATTCTGGTAAAATCAAAATCGTTTGGGTAATTCACCTGAGATAATTCCTGAAAATATTCCATCTCTTTTTGCTCAAAGCTAAATCTCAAACTTCTATAAGGCAGTTTCCCATGCAAATAATCGAAGAAAGCATCTACTTCTCCTGTATATATAAGTTTATCAAATTCAATATTTTCAATAATATTACGATAATCAGCATTTAAAAGAATATGAATGTTTTTTGAAGTAAGCATAGTTTTGAAAAGTGAAGTGTAACCTGCTTTGGGTATCGCCTGGTAGTAGTCCTGAAAATACCTGTCATCTCGGCTTAAATAAATAGGAACACGTGAGGAAACAGAGTAATCAAGTTCTTCTGGTTTCAATCCCCATTGCTTGATATTATAATAATAAAAAATATTTTTATAAATAAAATCTGCCAGAAATTTAATATCACTATCTGGATTTTCAAGCAATTTTAGTATTGGAATTTTAAGTCCAAATTCATAGCTGCTAAGTAGCTTTTCTATAAATTTTTCAGAAATATTTTTCGGAAAAAGTAGAGCCAACGAATTAAAATTAAACGGAATAGGGATTTTTTTTCCATCAACAAAGGCAAGAACTTTATGATTATAAAAATGCCAATCTGTAAATATAGAGAGGTAATTCCATACTTTTTTTAAATTTGTATGAAAAGCATGAGGTCCGTATTTATGCACCAAAACACTGTTGGTGTCGTAATAATCGAAGCAATTACCAGCAAGATGATTCCTTTTATCAACGATTAATACTTTTTTATCAAGTTGCGTAGCAATCCTTTCAGCAAGAACAGCTCCTGCAAATCCGGCTCCTACAATCATAAAATCATATTTCATTTATTATTTCTCCTTTGGCTTTAAATATGAAATAAACTCTTTAATATTAACTATTTTTAATTGAATTATTAACACTGAATAAATAGCAAAAGATAGGAATGCAGATAAAAAATAATGAATTCCATTATTATAAGTATAATATCCAACAGAACAAGCTGCCGCAGCTATTGAAATTATTTTAAACATTTTGAAAACAGAAGCTTTCTTAATCAATTTATATGTGAAAATTGAAAAAAGAACAACAGTTAAGAATTCACAAAATACACTGATAGATGCAGCGCCGATAGTACCGTAGCTTGGAGTTAGAATTAAATTCAGTAAAACGCTAGTAATTCCTGAAGCTGCAATACATTTTAGCACTAAATTTTCTTTATTCCAGGCAGATAATGCCATCAAATGCCCTTGATTAAAATATGCGAACATAGCAGAAATCATCATATACTTAGTAATCCAACCTGTTTCCACAAATTTATTTCCAAAAACGAGATTTGAAAATGGCTCTGAAAAAGTAAATATAGTACCACAAATTATAGCTCCTATTAAAAACAACAAAGTATTATATTTATCCATAACCACTTGCTTGTCTTCCAGGTTGTTTGACCTTGAAAGCAACGGAAGGAAAGCTCCCTGTATTATTCCAACTGGCATCATAGTTAAACTGTAAAAGCGAAAACCGGCATCATAAACACCAGTTTCGTAATAAGTCCTAAAAAAACCTAAAATTAGAATGCTAAAAGATGAATAAAGGATAACGCATAGGTTGGTTAATCCAATCGGTAAAGATGATTTTAAAATTGTTTTCCATAATATAAAATTCTTTTCAAATCTAAAATTTTTATAAATTTTTAAATAGTAAAGGAGTATCCAAGCACTATTAATTGCTGTTGCAGCAGAAAATATTGCAGCAGTAAGAATTGTATCTGATTTATCATTAACAAAGAGGAATATTCCAACAAGATTTAATATTCCTGTAATCAACTGCCTTATTGCCTGAATTTCCATTTTTTCAAGTCCTATAAAGACCCAATCAAGCATAACAGCATAAGAAAATAGATTAAAACCAGTAATAAGAAGCACTAATTTTACTTCAGTTGATTTATCAATAAAAATTATAATTGAGAAATATATTATATAAGATAATATTGCAAATATACTTCGCAAAGCAACAATATTATTGACATAATTTTTAATATTTTGAGTGAAAGGATTTTTAGATATTTCGCGGATACCGAAAACATTGAAACCAAGATTGACAATAATTAAAAAATAGGCAATAAATGAATTTGCATAACCAATAATTCCAAATCCTTCCGGCTGCAAAACTCTTGCCAGATAAGTTGTTGTAATAAAAACAATTCCTTTGGAAGCAACATCTGCGACTGTCAATGAAAATAAATTTTTTATTACTTTTTTTGCCCGGCTCATCTAAATTAGTTCTATTTTTTTGCTAATCTTCTTAATTCAAAAAAGAATTAAAATATTCTTCAAAAATATGCTTTTTTTTGAAATTATAAACAATTAAGAGAAATATTGTTGTACCAAGTTGCTTTAAAAAAAAATAATTCAGGGAATTTTAAAATTATCATTCTGAGCGTAGCGAGGAATCTCAAAAGTAATTATTACTTCAAAGTTTGAGATTCTTCACTTCGTTGCCAATGACTGTCAAACATATTATATCATTAAATCCAACTTGGTATTTTATCTCTAATTTCTTTAAATGGAAATAAAAAAGCCATACGAACTAATTATAATTCGTATGGCTTATAACCGAAAAAATTTAAATTATTTTGCTATGCAAAGAATTTTGGTAGCGGTTTTACCTTCAACAGTTAAAGTATAGTAGTAAACGCCGGAAGTTAAATTTGCGGTATTTACATTAACGCCATGAGTTCCGGTTCCTAAGAAACCTTCTTGAAGCAACATAACTCTTTCTCCTAATGAATTGAAGAGTTCAAGTTTTGATACAGTTGGCTTATCTAAGTTGAAAGAAATTTCGGCATTGCCTGTAACTGGGTTTGGATATACATCGTATAAAGCAAAGTTTTTAACAGGGCTTTCATTTTCTACTCCAACAAGATTTGTTACATTTGAAAAAACGATAAACTGATGAACTTCATCAATAAGCATTTGCTTTAAAAATGAAGGATAACCATATCTTGGATAAGTTGTAACATAATTTTCAGAAGATTGAAGAGTAATTAGAGGAACATCATTAATGCTTGGAACCACTTTGGGAATATATGATACCTTATTATATAAATCATCATCGGTTACATTTTTAGTAGCATGCCATGTGTCTTCATCTTTATGTCTATAAGTCATATAAACATCAGTAGTATAGAGAGAACCGATATTGTCTCCGTTTAATAATTGATAATTTACATCAATTAATCTATCAGTATTCCAATCAAGCCACTTTGCGATTATATACTGGCCATCAGCAGTTCTACTTAATTGAATTTCGTTACCACGATAGTTTTCATCTAATGAATCCATGTGGATATCACTATTTGCATCAGGATTATGGTCAAATACTATTAATGGTGAATAGCTGAAACCATCTTCGTTAAACCAGCCATAATCAGCTACTTTTCTTACGCCCCAAGCACCACTTTTCTTGTAAATTTCGATAATATGTTGAGCAATAATAGCATCTCTGCTTGAATTTAAAATTCTTGCCTTGCAGACATAACTAAATGCGTCTTCACCAGTCACAGTGAAACCATCTTCTTCATAAGCAATAAGAATACCAACTGCTCCTGCTTCGGTTTGGTTTGCATAGTAGTTATTTAATAAAGAAACAGGTAATTGTTCGAAATCCAACCAAGTTGTTCCGTTATCTGTTGAGCGTGAAATGCCGAGAGTTCTGTTGTCGGGGTCACTAACAAATAAATTGCATACAGCAGCATAAAGAATTCCATCGTTATCTACATCTAAATATATTTTATTATTATATGAGGAGGATAATTGTTCAGATGGTTTAAATTTTGATGTAGCCCAAGCAGTTGGAATAGCACTATAATCACCTTCAGTTAAGAAGTCAAAGCTACCAAAACCATAATTTCCATATTGATAACCATCATTTGGATTAAGCATACCAGTACGATATACCATTTGAGTATTTTGTGAAGAATAAGAATTTAATCTACTATTACTCCATTGTTGTACAGAAGTTGGTTTTTTATCTTCATTCCACTCTTGTACTTCACCATTCAAAGAATATGTATAATAGCATCCGCCAGCTTGATAAGAATTATTTCCAGAAAAATATCTTGAAGCAACAAAGTGATTTAAATTATTAAAGTTAGTAACAGAATTTCCCGGGTTAACTGTGGCTAAAGATGGATTAGTAAATACATCAATTGAACTAAATGCTAAATTTTTTCTATTCCAGTTTAATCCATAATCATTCGAATACAATAAAAATAATGAATCTGACATCTTGGTTGCTCCTGTAGGAGTATATCTATAACTTACGACGACAATCAATGAATTTGATACAGGGTCATATACAAATGGAGTGGCATCGTAATAAAGTGAAAAAATAGCATCATTAGTGTAACCTAAAGATTTGTATCCTACGCTTTGTGGAAAATCACCAGTTTTATAAATATTGACTGGCTCAATATTTTTGGGAATAAAAGATGTAGAAATAGGTTTAATCATCTTTTGGTACTGTGTGTCAATTAGCTGCTTGTCTGTTTTAGAAATCAAGCAAATAGGTAGTATTGCAATCACTAATAATATTGCAAGAAAGTTTTTCATAATATATCTCCAATTTAATTTATAATAATAAAACTATATAACTATTTTACATTTTACAAACTTCAAAGTTACTATTTTAGCTCTTTAAATTCAAATTTTTTTTCAAAAATTGTAAAAATTAGTTGTATAATTAAATATAATTATGTAAAAAATGCAAATGCA
Organism: Kapaibacterium sp. (SeqCode); assembly: GCA_036759045.1. Classification (GTDB taxonomy): domain Bacteria; phylum Bacteroidota; class Ignavibacteria; order Kapaibacteriales; family UBA2268; genus JAAYJM01. The sequence continues at coordinate 8,250 of DAIOVK010000100.1, forward strand.
TTATTGAGAGTTCTTATTGATATTAAATAAAAGTCATACAATAAAAAAGTTTAAATAATGACTTTTTTAATTTTATCATTTTCTCCTTCCCAAGTGCAACTTGGGAAGGAGGATTTGTAACTTTTAAAATATTTCCAAGCCATACGAACAACTTGCTGCTCGTATAACTTTTACTCTTCATTTC
>DAIOVK010000101.1:0-8398 GCA_036759045.1 Kapaibacterium sp. (SeqCode)
GCCGAGCACTTCAAGCGCTATGATCATTGCATCTAGTCCATTGGCTGATGAAGTGATTGTACCTTCCAATACTTACATTGCACAAAGTAGGATTATAAATCTTATTTATCTCTTTATCTGAAAGACATCTGCAAAAAAATCTCATCTCGTCTATTTTACCGATCCAATTCCATGCAAAGAGTTCATCTACTGAACCAATTAAAAACCTCATATCTCTATCGTAATCTATACATATTTTTCCGGGTCCAATCTTTTGATACGATGAAGCATCTGAAATATAATTAATTTCTTGAATAAGATTACCATCTAAATATATTTTCATAATAGAAATATCATTATCGGTACATAAAGTAACAGCTAAAAAATTCCATTCATTAATCTTTATTCTGCTGTTAAATGTATTGTAATCTGCTCTAATTGCGTAATTATAATCTTTAGTAGTCTGAAAACCAAAGTCATAAGGTATGTAATTATTGAATTGAAATGTAATTGGGTCGAAATTTGGTCTAGAGCCATCGCTTATAGCCAATAATTGTCTTTTACCGTTACTTGAGAATTCTGGATAAATCCAACAAGTAAAAGAAATATTGCAATAACCTTCAAGGAATCTTTTATTAATTATTTCTACAAATTGAGTCCCATCTAAACTAATAGCATTTCCATAATAACCTTGAACTAATTGTGGATTGTTATTAGCAATTCCATGGTTATTATTACCGCTTAAATCAAATATAGTATCATTAACAATACTATCAAAACTCCAATATGCTTTTAAACTATCATTTAATGATTGAGCATTTGAAAATAATGGTACTATAAAAAACACAAAAAAAAGTAATTTTGTTTTCATAACAATTCCTTTATTAAAAATTTAATTTTCCCGGTGTATATACACATTCTTTATCATCTAATTTCTGTAATACAAAGAACAGATTCCAACCAGTTTTATAATTCTTTGAAATTAGATAGAAAAACCATCTAAATATATTTGAAAATAATAGTGGAAGTTTTTTTATTTCTGAAAAATCGAATAAAGGTAAATAGCCACCTGGTTGTATTTGCAATAGCTTCCAGCCAGTATTTTTTGCAATTAATTCTATTTCATAAGCAGACATAGGATTAATATGTCCGTAGCTTAAATCATAAGGCATAAACTGGTGGTAAAATCCGCTCCTCAAAAAATAAACTCGTGACCAAAAAGAAGTTATATTTGGAGTAGATAATAATAATATTCCACCTGTCTTTAACACATTTCTCATATCACGCATTAATCCCCATGGATTTTCAACGTGTTCAATCACTTCTAAGCAACAAAGTGAATCAAATACTCTGTTTACAGAAGCTGATATTCCCTTGTTAATATCTAATTTTAAAAATTCAACTTCTTTCGCTTTCCATTCGCTTTCTTCAATATCCAATGCAGATACTTTATAACCAGCGTCGTGCAACCTTTTTGAAAAAGCACCTGCTCCTGCACCAATATCTAAGACTGTTGAATTAGCTTTTACATATTTACTAAATAAATCGAAAGCTTGCTCATGAACACCTAAATCTGCTTTAATTTGTATTCCAGAATAATATTCAGTTTTTTTAATTTCTGTTGATATAAATTTGTTTCTCATAAATCTGTTATTTTTCCTTAATTATTTTGTTTAATTATTAATTATTAATTTCTTTGCATATATATGATTATCTATATTTAACATTAAAATATATAAACCAGAATTTAAAAACTCTATTGGTAAAGAAATTTTATTATTTTCAATATTAATGTTTTTATTAAACAACTGATTTCCTAATAAATCAATAATTCTTAGATTTATAAGATTATCATTTGTAAAATTACATATAATATTTAAATAATCCTTAGCAGGATTAGGAAAAAATGTAAACATATTGGTTGTTAACAAATTATCTTCTATACCTGAATTCGTTTTTGTTTTGAATGTATAAATATCTGACCAGGCAGTATAATAATCATAATTTATTGCTCTTACTCTCCAATAGTAAATTGTATTATAAGAAAGTAATTTTGAAATATGGTTGGAATTTAAAGTTGAGTCAATGAGTAATGAGTTAAAACTGTTATCATTTGAAATCTGAATATTATATAATTGAACATCATCTTGCTGCTCCCATAAAAAATCAATAATTACTGGTAAATCTGAAGAATAATCATTTGGATAAATTAATGTAGGAATTTTTATTTGTTCAATAATTGTTTTAAAAGTCCATATAACAGACCATTCAGTAACAATTGTATTAGAAGCAGCTCTTACTCTCCAATAATATTTTGTATTTATTTCTAGATTTATTATTGCAAATGTATCTAAAATATCACTATTATTGACAACAACATTATTAAAATCATTGTCTTTAGCTACTTGTAAATTATAATTTATTGTATTTGGAAAAGGGCGCCATTGGAAAAGTATAGTCGTAGGCAGTTTCTCTTTATTATTGTTTGGAGAAACTAGAATTGGAACTGTATAATCATTGCGTAATGCCATTGAAAAAAAACCTCCGCAAGTAATATTATACCAGTTATTACTATCAAGTTTAATAAAAATATTTGAATTAACTGGGTAGTTCTTTCCCAATTGACCTTCGCTATTATTTCCACAAGCCCATAAAGTGCCGTCATTTTTTAAAGCAAGAGTATGCCCTTCGCCGCATTTTACCTTACACCAGTTAGATTCTGTTCCAACTTGAGTAGTAATGCTCCTTTCATTCTCATCACCCAAGCCAAGTTTTCCTTTTATATTGCTTCCCCATGCCCAAAGAGTTCCGTCTTCTTTAATTGCAAAGGTATGTCCCCCACCATTTTCAATAATTTCCCAATCATCAGAACTACCAATTTGAACAGGAAATTTAATATTTCCTCCAAAATTACCATTTCCTAATTGTCCAGATAAATTATTACCCCATGCCCAAAGAGTTCCAGAATTTCTTATTGGTATTTTATATATTGAAGTTTTTTCCTCTAAATTCTGTTTTATTGCATGAGAATATGACTCTCCTGCAGCAATAGCTATCCAATCGTTATTGTTTCCAACTTGAGAAGGAATTCTATGATTTTGAAAATTATTACCTAATTGCCCATATTGATTATCTCCCCATACCCATAAGGTTCCATCTGTTTTAATGGCTAAATTATGGTATCCTCCAGCAGAAACCTTGCTCCAATTATTTGCAGTTCCGATTTGAACAAAACTTGCCCTATTAATTGATGTTCCGTCGCCAAGTTGTCCAAAGGCATTATAACCGCAAGCCCATAAAGTACCATCTTGTTTAATTGCTAAAGTGTGTCCATATCCGCAAGAAACTGAAGTCCAATCATTGCTATTGTCAACTCTGTGAGGTCTTACTATATATATTGAATCCTGAATACCAAGTTGTCCAGCTGAGTTATCGCCCCAAGCCCATAATGAATTATCTGATTTAATTCCAAATGAATGCTGATAACCGGAAGAAATAACTTTCCATTTGACATCATATGTTATTTGCTCTGGTAAGTTCTTTTGAATAATTGTTCCATTTCCAAGCTGTCCATTTGTATTTTGCCCCCAGCTACTTAAGCATATTTGGCTGTAAGAACTTATATAAAATATCGGGATAAATAACATAATTAAAAGTGTTTTTTTTATCATTTTCTTTGACCCTTACTAATTATAATGATTTATGTAAATACTCTGTGATTTTTCTCTCTTCTTTTATCTAAAATTATACATTATTTTTTTTATTTCCAAATTATTTTTTTAAATTATTTTTCCCTTTTTAATTATATATTATTTTTGTAAGTTAGATGTGTGTATTTTATTATTTATTATTGGAGTTTATATGAAAATATTAGTAAAAATGCTGCTTGTCCTGCTTATTTCCTGCTTGTGCCTGAATAGCAGCATTTCTCAAGATGTTAAAACTATTCCTTCTGCTTCTATAAAAAATCTGAAAAATGAAACTATAGATACAAAAACATTTAACAACGAAGGCAAACCATTTGTTATAAATTTTTGGGCTACCTGGTGCAAACCCTGCATTATGGAACTAAACGCAATAAGTGAAGTTTACGAAGAATGGCAAAAGGAAACAGGTATAAAAATATTTGCTATTTCTGTTGATGATTCCCGCAGCAGCAAAAAAGTAGCACCATTTGTGAAAAGCCGTAACTGGAAATACGATAGCTATCTTGACGAAAACAGCGATTTCAAGCGTGCTATGAATGTGAATAATCCTCCTCATACTTTCCTTTATAACGGCAAAGGCGAGTTAGTCTGGCAGCATAACGGCTACGCCCCCGGCGACGAAGAAGAACTTTATAAGCAAATTAAAAAATTACTTGATGAGAAATAAACCATTTTTTATATTTCTATTCATAACTTTTTTGGTTTCATTCAATTTGCTAATTGGAAGCACTCCAATTAGCAATATTGAAGTATTAGATTCACTTTCTAAAAACGCTGCAACCAAAATAAATCAATTTATAATAAATCATAAGTTTAATTCAGTTTTTGTATCTGTTGATGACACAGAAGGCAACTGGCTACTTGCAGAGCATCTTTTACAGAATAATAAAATTAAACTGTTAACTCCTCAATCGCAAAGCAAAGATTCTTTTCCACTAATCGAAATTCACACAAAAGAATTAAAAATTGAATATTCTCTTCTCCAAAATTCCGATTCTCTTCTTCGAACAGGAAAAATTGAACTGACTACTTTTCTGAAAACTAAAGAGAAAACTGAAATAATTGATAGCTTAAATTTTGTTTTTGAAGATGAAATTTCTTGCTCAGATGTGGACTTAATCAAAGGGAAATATCCTTTTGCAAATCCCAAAATCCCTGAAAGAGAGCAAACTTTTTGGGAGAATATTGTAGAACCAGTAGTAATAATTACTACGGCAATCATCACAGTAGTATTGCTTTTTACAGTGCGTTCAAATTGATTTTGAGAAGCAAGTGTAATATCCCTTTGAAAAACTTACTATAACATCTTGTCATTTCGAACCCCCAATAAAGTAAGACCTTTATTTAAATGGAGATGACATCTTTTCTCAGTCATACTATCAACAAGTTGATACTTATCTCTTGTCATGCTATCAGCTTGCTGATAGTATGACTGAAAAGCACTTTTTCAGAATGACACTTTTAGTGATGTCATCTTCATTTAAATAAAGCATTTGATTTATTTTGGGGTTCGGAATGACATAATATTATAAGTTTTTTTTCAATTTACTACACTAGATATCAATGAAATTTCTAATAACTTGCACATATTCCTCAAATTTTTCAAGATGATGTGAATGAGAAGCGTCTTTAAAAACGTGCATTTCTGAATTTGGGATTAAGCTTTGATAGTATGCAGTTGCTTCAGGAGTAGCTTCATCAAATTCGCCACAAGTTAGTAATGTCGGAATGGTGATTTGGTTTAATTTTTCAGTCAAGTCAGCATCTTTAAGTATTCCAGTCATAGTAAATTCGCTGGGTCCCCACATATATTGATAAACATCAAAATTCAATTTTTCCAAGGAACTAAGCAAACAAGAGGGCCACGGCTCTAATCGGCAAACGTGTCTATTGTAAAAACTCATCATTGCTTCCTGAAAAGCGGGAGCAGAAAAGTCCTCTAATTCCTCATATTTTCTTATTGTATCCTGAATTTCCTGAGGCAATTGAGCAATCCATCTTCGTTGGTCAGCAACCCAAATTTTTGTTGAAAGATATGGTGCAGAAAGAATTAATCCTTTTATTCCAATAGGGTTCTTTCTTAAAATGTATTCTACAGCAAGCATCGTTCCCCAAGATTGCCCAAGCAGAATCACATCATCTAATTTTAATTCACTGCGGACCTGTTCTAGTTCATCAACGTAGCGGGCAACTGTCATCAGTTCCTGATTTGCAATTAAATCTGATTTTCCACAACCTTACTGGTCATAAAAAATCACTGGACGCTCGTTTGCAAGTATTTTAAGTGGTTCCATATAATCAAAAGGAAAACCGGGACCACCATGTAAAATAAGTAACGGAGTTTCTTTTTTTTCTGCTCCAAAAATATGGTAATAAACTTTACCACCTGTAACCTGAATAAATCCTTCTTTTTCTTTTGGGAACATATAGTTTATTCTTTCTTTAGTTATATTTTCAACAAGTTTATTGCATAGCTTTGCTCTCCTTCCCAAGTTGTACTTGGGAATGAGTGATAAATCTCACAAATGCTTGTTCTGAGTCATGCTATCAGCTTGCTGATAGTATGACTTTTACTCCAGTCATACTCCAACAAGTTGATAGCATGACTGGTCATTCACGAATTCCACCTACTCCACTTCCACCAACTTAAATTCTCTTTTTCCATCATCGAAAAAGCCGAATAGGGTAGAGCCACTACCGCTCATTTGTGCATAAACAGCACCTTCTTTGTAAATTTCTTCTTTTATCTTAGCTAATTTAGGATATTCTTTAAAAACAGCATCTTCAAAATCATTGAATAGCTTTTGTTTCAAAAGGAGTGGATTGGTTGCTGATTCTAATAAAATTGAAGCAAAATCAACTTTTTCTATTTCTTTATTTGTTCTATGAAGTTGCTCATAAGCCCATTTCGTTGAAATGTTGATTTTCGGATTATATAAATGAATTGAGTAATTGGGGTTATAATCAAAATAATCGAAAAATTCACCTCTACCTGTAACAATAGCTGTCTTTTTCTCAATAAAAAAAGGAACATCAGAGCCAATTTGAAGTGCGATTTCAGATAACTGCTCTTTGCTTAAATTCAAACTAAAAAGTTCATTTAAAGAAAGCAGGGTAGTAGCTGCATTTGAACTTCCTCCACCAAGCCCTGCTCCCATAGGAATTCTTTTTACTAAATTAATTTTTGCTGCAAGATTACTTCTTTTTGTGAACTCTCTTAATTTTATAATCGTTTTGTAAATGATGTTACTTTCTAAATCTATTGAAATTGATTTTGGTTCAATATCTATTGAAATTTCCGAACTCTTTTCGAACTCCATTTCATCGAATAACTGAAAAAGTGGAAAGAAGACAGAATTAATGTTGTGAAATCCGTCTTCTCTCTTATTTAAAACCTGCAAGCCAATATTGATTTTTGCAATAGATTTAGCTTTCATAATGCAATTTTTTCTTGAAATATTCAATAGTATTTTTGATACCCTCTTTTCTATCAACAGACGGTTTCCAAGCAAGTTTGGTATTAGCAATAGTGGTGTCCGGTTTCCTTACTTTTGGGTCGTCTTCTGGTAGGTCCTGATAAATAATTTCGCTTTTTGAATTGGTTGCAGAAATAATTTCCTTTGCCAAATCAAGCATAGTGATTTCATCTGGATTGCCGATGTTTACCGGGTCATTTATATCGGACATTAATAAGCGATATATTCCGTCAACAAGGTCATCGACATAGCATACAGAACGGGTTTGTGAACCATCGCCAAATACGGTTACAGGTTCATTGCAAAGTGCCTGCGAAATAAAAGCTGGAATAGCACGCCCATCATTTACTCTCATTCTGGGTCCGTAGGTATTGAAAATTCTAACAATACGGGTATCAACAGAATGGTAGCGGTGATAAGCCATAGTAAGCGCTTCAGCAAAACGTTTAGCTTCGTCATAAACGCCACGTGAACCGACTGGATTTACGTTTCCCCAGTAAGATTCAGTTTGTGGGTGAATGAGTGGGTCGCCATAAACCTCGCTTGTGCTTGCGAGTAGGAATCGGGCGTTTTTTTCTTTAGCAAGTCCTAATGCTTTATGAGTTCCGAGCGAGCCAACTTTAAGTGTTTGAATAGGTAATTTCAAGTAATCTATTGGTGAAGCTGGTGAAGCAAAATGAAGAATAAAATCCAACTTACTGGTTACATAAATAAAATTTGTTACGTCGTGTTGAACGAAATGGAAGTGAGGATTTCCGAAAAGGTGGGCGATATTATCAGGGCTGCCAGTAATGAAATTGTCCATACATACTACATCATCGCCTTCTTTAATAAATCTTTCGCAGAGATGAGAGCCAAGAAATCCTGCTCCGCCGGTTATAAGTACTTTTGCCATAATATATTTTTTTTTGGAAAAACAATTTTTTTTTTATTAATTTTTCAATGTGTAAAAATAACAAAAAAAAATGTATTATTTTGAAGATTTGCTTATTACCAAGTTAGTTTTAAAAATATATTGTGTTTATTTGTCATTCCGAAACGAAGTGAGGAATCTCTAATGTAGTGGTAACAAAGAATTGTGAGATTTCTCGCTGCGCTTCGAAATGACATCTTTTTTACGAAAACGATGAAAAACAGAACAGCACTAAGAAATCCCCCCTACCCCCCTTTTTCAAAGGGGGGACTTACTAAGATAGTTCTTCTCCCCCCTTTGAAAAAGGGGGGTAGGGGGGATTT
>DAIOVK010000102.1:0-8387 GCA_036759045.1 Kapaibacterium sp. (SeqCode)
AATTACAACAATCTATAAATCAATTGACTTCGGTATATCATTTAACAGAATTTATACCACTGATGTAGGAGTAAACTATTGTGATTTATGGACTTCATTAAGTAGAACTGGGGATATTATCTTTTTAGCAATGGATACATTATCTGTTATTGAAGAAAATGATGCTTTTACTACAATCAGTACTTTTGAATTAGATATTTCTTTCAATTCTATTGAAGGTTTCCTTTTGCAGGGTACTGATGCTGCAGATTTATTATATATAGCTGCTAAAATATCAAATTCTGATAATACTAATTTTTATTGTTCAAGCGATTTCGGAAATAGCTGGGTAAATAAAGGATTTGTAACATTTAAACCATTCGATAACAATAGTTTTGCAGTATCTCCGGGCAATTCCAATAAGATGTTTTTCGGTGGTGTTGACCTTTATCGCAGCAACGATTATGGCGTAACATGGAACCCAGTAAATTACTGGTGGGAATATTATGAAGACATCGAAAACAAATTGCATGCAGATATACCCGGAGTTTCTTTCTTTGTTCATAAAAATGATGAAATTATGTTGATTGGTACCGATGGAGGACTATACTATTCTGATGATTTCACAGATAAAGTTAAAAATATTGCCTTAAATGGATTAAACGTAAGTCAGTATTACAGTGTTTTTACCTGTTCGGACGAGAATCAGACTATATGCGCTGGAAGTCAGGACCAGGGCTTTCAGAAAAGTATTAGTTATGAAGGAACCAAAGCAAATTTCAGCCAGACCATTAGTGGCGATTATGGGCATTTATCATCAAGCAATGGGGGAGAGGACCTCTGGTGCGTTTATCCCGGTTTTGCTATGCTTTACAAAGGCATTTTTAAAGAAAATATTGAATTGAGTGCTACCTGGGATTTTCAGGGAAAAGGTGGACTTTGGATGCCTCCGATAGTTGCCGACCCAACTAATTCGGAAGTAGCATGGCTTGCCTGTGGTGGCGATAACTATTATTCTTCTTATCTTTGGAAATTAGAAAATAAAGGAGGTACTCTGCAAGGACGTCCATACTCTTTCGATTTCTCTGAAGGAGAGGAATGGCAGGATTTGTCTGCGTTTTCTTTTTCTCCTATAGAAAATAATACCTGCTATGCTTTGACAAGCAACGGTAAATTCTTTGTTTCTCTTGATAAGGCAGTAAACTGGGAAAATACTTTCGATATAGAAAATTTAAATGCTCATTATTTCTACGGCAACTGTATCGTTCCTTCAAAAAAAGAATATGGTAAAGTGTATATTTCCGGGAGTGGATATGCAAATTCAAGTGCATATATGACTACTGACAATGGCAATAGTTTTATTCCACTTAGTAATGGTTTGCCCAATACTTTAGTCTTTGAAATCGCTTTAACTGAAGATGAAAAATTTATTTTTGCTGCTACTGAAGTAGGTCCTTATGTTTATTCATTTTATGATAGTACCTGGTACGATATTTCTGGTTTTGAAGCGCCAGACCAAACATACTGGACTGTCGAATATATTCCAGAGCTAAAAACAGCCCGTTTCGGCACTTACGGAAGAGGTATCTGGGATTTTAAAATCAGCAAAATTAATGATGTAAAGGAGTATAAGCATTTAAACAAACAACTTGATTTAGACGTTTATCCAAATCCGATGAAAGATTTTATTAATATTAATATTAATATAAATTCAAATTTGAATAGTAATATTTCTGTTAAAATCTTTGATTTAGATGGAAAAGTTATTAAGAATTTATATGATAATAATTTCATTTTCAATAACTTAGAATTAAAATGGGACGGAACTAACGAAGCCAATAAACAGGTAGCAAAAGGCATTTATTTATTAATTGTTAGTAGCAATGGATTAACTAAATATTCGAAAATAGTTATAGAATAAATCTGAAAATTAATTTTTTAAAATAAAGAACTAAACAAATGGATACAGCATTAGTTGTAATTGAAGTTCAAAATGATTTTTGTGAATACGGAACTTTGCCAGCAAAAAACACAAATTCATTAATTGAGCCATTGAATAAAATAATAACTTGGGCAATCTCAAAGGATTATCATTGCATATATACCCGGGACTGGCATCCTGAAGACCACTATTCTTTTGTTGCTCAAGGTGGAGTCTGGCCTCCTCATTGCGTTCAAAACTCTTTCGGAGCAGATTTTGCTAAAGGTCTAATAGTTCCGGAGCAAGCCATAATTATTGATATTGAAAAAGATTCTTTACTTGTCAATATGAGATGTTCTGCCTTTAAGAATACCGACTTAAAGCAAATACTTGATAAGTTAGAAATTAAAAAACTTATTGTTACAGGAATTGCTACTGATTATGCTGTCAAATCAACTGTTTTAGATGCACTACAACTTGGGTATGATGTTACTGTTCTCATTGATTTAATCAGACCAATAGACATTCATCAAGAAGATTCAGCAAAAGCAATTAAGAAAATGGAAGCAGCAGGTGCTATCCTTTTAGAGAGTAATTATTTGTATAAGACTAATTAACTTTCCTTAATTTTTAAGAAGATTCTGTACTGCTTATATCTTGTAGCTTGTTATTTTACAGTCTTGTCATTCTTCGCTACGCTCGGAATGAAACACTTCGGCTTTTAAAACGTATAACTGTAAATATTACAAATACTTCAATAAATTTATCAACCATCGGGTTAACCCGATGGTTGATTACACTTAACAAGGGGTTGCAACCCCTTGTTAAAATTTGGGACTAATAACATCGTTCATTTTCCCAAAAGTAAACGTCTTCGTTTATATTTGCTTCAGAATGACAGCGATTCATCGCATGACTTGATATGAAATCATTAATAAGTGTAGGGACAAGGCATAACTTGTCCCTACACTTATTTGTTGTTTCCTTTTCCTTCCCAAGTTCAACTTGAGAAGGAGTTGAACTTTGCGAAAATTTTTTGCATTACTTTTGTCTTAAGTAATTTAAAAAATTGAATATGAAATACCAAGTTGCAATGCTTCTTTAAATTGAGTTTTGAGTGATTGGCGTTTTTCGTAAACGAGCAAAACATTCAGATTAACTACAATAAGTTTGTTAATTTTTGCTGAAATCACGTTGTCGAAGCGGACATCCCATGTTTCGAGCCGGTCAAAAGCAGAAAAGAAACGCAATTTTGAAGTAAGCATCATATTTTCCATAAATCCCCATTCTAAATCAGTTACAGACTCAATACCTGTTTCAAACTTAAATTTTTCCTGCTCATCTAAAGTTTTTGGGTCATCGGTAAACTGGAAAAGTTTATTTGCAAACGTTTCCTGAAAAGCCACACCAACCCTTGATTTGAATATTTTCAATTTGTCGTAGGTAAAACCGATACTTTGAGTAATATATCCGGGGTCAAAGAAATCAGCAATTAAGGAATCCTTGCCTTCCTTTGTTATTTTGTATCCTTTAGCAAGAGTGGAACGAATGGTATTACTGAAAAACGGGTCAACAGCCCAGCCGACATTATAGCTCAATACATCTTCAAGGTAAATTTCATTGTCGTTAGTCTTGAATTCAGCATCGCCGAGTTTTGTCTGTCCATAAACCAATTTCAGTGAATTAATAAAAGACCAGTTATTTTCTTTATAATCGGCGCCGAAATTTCCAAAAACTGAATATGTTATTGCATTATCGCCACCCAGCACCCAGTTATCGAATGCAATCTGGCTAATGTTCAGTCCTACAATTCCTTTGGGCGTCCAGGGACTTTTTACGGAATCTGTTTCTGCCGAAAGAAGTTTAATACTAACAAGACAAAATAAAAATATTAAACTTATTGATTTTAGAAAAAGATTTTTCATAATTGAAACCTCAAATATTTTTGATAATATTTTTTTAAATTCACTGTAAAAATGTTATTTTAAATTTTATTATAAAATTAAGAATTAAATTATGAAAAAAATAATTATTCTTTTATTGCTTTTATTAGTTTCAGAATATATCTTTGCTGAAACAGATACTAATTCCAATAGTAGCTCAACGGCAATGCTTGAGCTAAAAAGGCAATCCGATTCAAGCCGAATTGCCGATTCAGTTAGATATTTGAAAATGCTCGAAGAAATTAATAAACTGAAAGAAAACGAAAAGGATAAAAGGGCTGCTTTAGAAAAAGAGTTTAATGATTTTAAAAGAGAAGATTCGATTAGAAAAGCCATATCAAATTTACAAATTGATTCACTTATAAAAGCTACTCCAGCGTTTCCAGTTGTTCCTTTTGGTGACACTCTGTTCTTGATTTACTCAAAAGTAGCTTCATTTTCTGCTAAAGAACGTGCAGAAGCAATTACAAATAGAATAATTGCTCTCGAAGAAAATTTCGATTCTGAAAAAGATACAATAAAAGTAATTTTAAATGAGGAAACTGCTGATATAATTTGTAATGAATTATTAATTATGAGTATATGGAATCTTGATGCACTTTTTGCCCGTTCCAGCAAAGAAGAATTAGCAAAAAAATATTCTGAATTAATATTTCAAGCTATTGATGATTATCTGGAAGGGAGAAGCTGGCTCACGATTTTGAAGCAAATAGGATTTGTTCTGATTGTTATTATTGCTATTTTCTATTTGTTAAAATTAGTTACCTGGTCATTTAAAAAAATTTACAATTTTGCTAAAACTAATAAAACAAAGTATTTGAAAGATATTCACATAAAAGGTTACGTCTTGCTTAACGTTGAGCGGGAATTTAAAATTATTCTGCTAGTTTTAAAACTGCTTAAATATTTTTCTTATGCTTTAATACTTTATATTTCACTACCAGTCATATTTAGCATTTTCCCGGTAACCAAAAGCATTGCCTATACTTTATTCGATTATTTCCTTAATCCGATTGAAAAAGTTTATAAAGCAGTAGTTGGATACATTCCGAATTTGATTACAATAATTGTAATGGTATTTATAGGTAAATATTCCTTAAAATTTTTGAAATATTTAGCAAATGAAGTTGAAAGTGGCAATCTTGAAATTAAGGGCTTTTATGCCGATTGGGTGAAGCCGACTTATAATATAGTCAGGGTATTGCTTATAGCATTTATTTTTATTATGATTTTTCCATATTTGCCCGGTTCGGATTCTGCGATTTTTCAGGGAGTATCGGTCTTTCTTGGTATAATTGTTTCTATTGGTTCTTCTTCAGTAATCGGAAATATGATAGCTGGAATTGTAATTACTTATATGCGTCCGTTCAAAATCGGCGACAGAGTGAAAATTGCCGATGTTACTGGCGATGTGATTGAAAAAACTCCTTTCGTAATTCGCATTAGAACTCCGAAAAATGAAGAAATTACTATTCCGAACTCAACAATTCTTTCTTCACATACAACAAATTATAGCAACAATAAAGAAGGATTAATTCTTCATACTACAGTAACAATTGGATACGATGTCCCATGGCGAGCGGTTGAGCAACTTCTAATTGAAGCAGCAAAGAACACAAACGATATATGCGAAAGTCCGGCGCCTTTTGTCTTGCAAACAAGTTTAGACGATTTTTACATTGCATATCAGTTAAATGCTTATACAAAAGAAGCGAGCAAGCAGGCAGGCATATACTCAGAGCTTCATCAAAACATACAGGACAGCTTCAGACGGGGAAATGTGGAAATTATGTCGCCACATTACCGTGCTATACGTGATGGTAATGAGATAACAATACCGAAAGAGTAAATAAAGACTATAAAACTTTCGCAAAGTTAAGAAACTTTACGAAAGTGAAAGAAGTTATGTCAAGCGAACAACTTTTTGCTCGTAAGACTGATAGTAAGAAGCATTTGGGCTTGCCCAAATCTGTTTCAAGTGAGCAAGCTTACTTACAATTCCAAGATGGATTCTGGTATACGCCAGAATAACAAACAAAGATGTCATTGGCAATGCAGCGATGAGTCTCAAGTTTTGTTGTAACAAGTAGTTTTGAGATTCTTCGCCTCAAAATGACAGTTAAAATAATATGACATTTTTTAACTTCACACTATTCCATGGCTAGAATAGCAATTTTTAATTCACCACATAATTTCTTAAAAATTGAATGAAATATTGATTATTGTATATTCGTCAATTAGTTTTGGAATTAGCAATTTACTTATTTGTTCATTCATTAATAATCAAAATATGTTTTTTACTTTTCCAAAACTGTTTTGAATTTCAATTTATTTTATCATTGAATTGACTTTTTATACTCTCTATACTTGTTATGAAAATCAAATTAATTTTTTTAGTACAAAATGTATTTGTTCTCATCATTTTTCCATTAATGCTTATCGGTTGTAGCAAGAAACAAGAAGAAAGCACATTAGAGAAAAATTCTACGTCCAACATAGAGCAAAGCAATAACAATATTGCCACTAACAGCCAACCGGAAAAAAAGGATAATCTTTCTACTACAAAGCATTACAAAGTGAAAGTAGTTAGAACTTATCCGCACGACACTTCTGCTTTCACACAAGGATTGATTTATCATAATGATTTTTTATATGAAAGCACCGGATTGAAATTTTTCTCTACTATAAAGAAAATGGATTTAGAAAAAAACAAAGTGTTAAAATCAATTAAAATCCCGGGCAATTATTTTGCTGAGGGTATTGCAATTGTTGGTAACAAAATATATATGCTTACTTGGGAAACAAATGTTTGTCTTGTTTATGATTTAAAAACATTTGAACAAATCGGCTCATTCGATTATTACGGTGAAGGGTGGGGACTTACTTTTGATGGAAACGCTTTAATTATGAGCGACGGGACAAACAATTTACGATTTCTTAATCCGGAGGACTTCCAGATTTTAAGAGCATTAAACGTCCAGGAGAATAACAGACCAATTCAGAATTTGAATGAACTTGAATATATAAATGGCGAAATCTGGGCAAATATTTGGATGACAAATAATATAATTAAAATTGACCCGAATAACGGCAATGTTACTGCTTGGATAGACCTTTCCGATTTACTTGACTATTTCGATAAAAACAGAAAAATAGATGTGCTGAATGGTATAGCTTTTGATAAGAAAACAAACAGGTTATTTGTAACAGGTAAGCTATGGCCTCTAATTTTTGAAATTACACTTGAAGAAGTAAAATAAGATGGACGAAACAAGAAAACTAAAAGTATTAGTCGCCGCTGGTGGTACTGGCGGTCACTTATTTCCCGCACTCGCAGTTGTGGAAGAATTGCAAACGCTTTTAAATGGTCGGCTTATTCCAATATTCGTTGGAAATGGCGAAAAAATCGAATCCCGCGTTGTCCCTGAACTCGGCTATCAGTTCCATAAAATTCCAGTTAAAGGATTTAGTGGAATGTTCCAATTAAGCACTTTGACTTTGCCAATTAAGATATTTAATTCAATTCTTAAATGCCGCTCTCTTATTCGTAAACATAAAATTGATGTATGTATTTGTGCCGGTGCTTATATCAGCTACCCAGCCGGAATTGCTGCTACTCAGGAACATATTCCGCTAATACTTATGGAATCCAATGTTTTTCCGGGAAAAACAAACCGCCTCCTTTCGCAAAAAGCAACTGCAATTTTTACTGCATTTGAAGAGAGTGAACGCTATTTCCCTCAACCAATTAAAAGAAAAATTAGATGTTTGGGCAATCCAATCAGGCGCCAGCTTATCAACTTGCCTAACCAGCAGGAATCCCGAATTAAATTCAATCTTGACCCGAACAAAAAGACCATACTTGTTTTTGGTGGAAGTTTGGGTGCAAGAAGTATCAATCAGGCAATTGAAAAAATTCTACCTAATTTTACTGATTCTGATATTCAGTTTCTTTGGCAAACTGGTACTAACTATTTCCCACCTCAAGAGTTACCTGCAAATGTAACTGTCCTGCCTTTTATCAACGATATGGCATCTGCTTATGCTTCTGCTGATTTAGTAATTTCGCGTTCCGGAGCTACAACCGTTACTGAGCTTTGTGTTGTTGGCAAACCTTCCATTTTGGTTCCACTTCCTACTGCTGCAAATAATGAGCAAGAGCTTAATGCTTCAGTTCTCGAAGAAAAAAAAGCTGCTGTTATGCTTCCAGATGAACATTTGAACGACGAATTAGAAGCTGTTATCCATAACGTTATTAACGATAACAAACTTCTTAGTTGGATGGGAAAAATTGCAAAATCAGTTGCTAAACCAGATGCAGCAAGAAAATCGGCTGAAGAAGTACTTAAAATCGTATGGGAAGAATAGTTTCAGAAGAGTTATTACAAATTGATTTCAACTTTAATTCCTAACCCCAAAATGAAGTAAGACCTCTATTTAAATAGAGATGACATTACTAAAAACGTCATTCTGTCGGATGTCAGAATCCATCTTATTATTGTTCAACATTATTCAATTTTAGCTATTTCAATGAAGCATTTGGG
>DAIOVK010000103.1:0-8366 GCA_036759045.1 Kapaibacterium sp. (SeqCode)
AAAAGTGAGGTTTTTATGCCTTGTGGTAAAAAAAGAAAACGTCATAAGATGTCAACCCATAAAAGAAAAAAAAGATTAAGAAAGAATCGTCATAAGAAGAAAAAATAAGTAAACATTAAAAGCGTTTGCTTAAAAAGCAATCGCTTTTTTAATTTTTCCTTTTTTTTAAATTATTTTCTTTTTTATTTATTATTTTTTTTATATATTGTTATAAAAATAAGTAAATTTTTTATTAAATATATAATTGGAGGTATTATGTTGAAAAAAAACAAGTTCCAAGTAATATTGCTAAGTTCGCTTTTGCTTGGTTCAACCTTTTTTATTTCAAGTTGCTCTAACAAAATTACTGAAGAGCAATTACTGCAGTTAAAAGAACTTCGAGCTCAAGAACGAAGTTTAAGTGAAAGTATCACAAAAAAACAGAACGAAAAATCCAGTCTCCAAAGAGAAATTGATGCCCGCCGCGCTGAACTAAAAAATTGCAATAGTGATGTCAAGTTCATTAGCGATAAGTTAAAGCAATGGCCTAATGTTTGGCCCGAACTACCACAAAGAAGTAAATAATTAAACAAGGAGACAGGTTATGAAAAAAAATTTAATTTTATGCTTATTATTTATCTTTGCTTGTTCTTTTTCTAATGAATTATTTGCTCAAAAGCAAGACCAGGAACTTACTAAAGATGAAGCAGTAATTCGTATTCAGGAATTTCAAAATAAAGTTAAAACTCTTCAAGAGCAATTAGCTAATTTAGACGGAGATATTGAAAAGTTACAAAAAGAATTAGAGCAAGTAATTGCCGATTTAAAAAATTGCAAAGAATCATTATATTCAATGATTGGTGCAACTCCAGAGCAAGTCGAAAAATATCGCCAGCAAGTAGGTGTTCTCGAAGGTAAAATTTCCGCTATGAAACGCCTTTCTGACAAACAATTAGCTGAAAAAGAAAATGATATTTTAGCTTTAGAAAATGAATATCTTGCTTTAAGAGATAATAAAATTGCTTTATTACCCGATATTTACAACAAATTAGTCCAAATGGGCAAAGATATTCGTAACTTATACAGAACTGCGAAAGTTACCACTTATACAGTAGGTACATGGGCAAAAGACAAAGATTGTTTATGGAACATTGCAGGCAAAATTGAAATCTTCAGCGACCCATTCCTCTGGCCAAAAATCTGGCAATCAAATACTGATATTATTAAAGACCCAGATATTATTTTCCCAGGTCAGGTGCTTAAACTTCCTGCAAAAGCAGACAAAACTTCAGACGAAATTAAAGCTGAGCGAAAATATTGGAGAAATAAACGAGCTGCTATGGAACAAAAGAAAGCAGCTGAGCAAAGCTCTACTACTCAACCAACTACACCTGAACAAGGTAAAAAAGGAAATTAATCTTTTCTTTTAATTTCTTAAAAAAGTGAAAAAGATTTTCTTTTTCACTTTTTTTTTATTAAAAGAGTTTCTTGTTTTATTAAATATTTTTTTGTAATTTTGTAAACTGAACGCACCCGTAGCTCAACTGGATAGAGCATCTGACTACGGATCAGAAGGCTTGGGGTTCGAATCCCTTCGGGTGTACAAAAGAAAAGTCGATGAAATCTAATTCATCGGCTTTTTTGATTTTAAAAAATTGTTTGTGTTATACCAAACTGAAAAATAAAACTTCATTTGAATTTGTCCAATAATTTCTTAATTTTGCTAAATTATTGTATTCAAGGTTTTATGAACGAAATAGATATATCAATAATAATAGTAAATTATAACGTTAAGGATTTCCTTTTTCAATGTTTAAAATCAATAGAGAAAGCGGAGCAAAATCTTAATGTTGAAGTCATAGTTGTTGATAATAATTCTACTGATGGTTCAGCAAATTACCTTTCTCCTTTATTTCCAAGAGTAAAGTTTATTGCATTAGAAGAAAACCTCGGTTTTGGGAAAGCAAATAATCTTGGCTTTAAGCAGGCAAAAGGGAAATATTTCCTAATACTTAATCCTGATACAATTTTAGAGGAAAATACCCTACTTGTGATGAAAGAGTATCATGATACTCATCAGGAAGTTGGAATCGCTGGTTGCAAGGTATTGAATGCAGATGGCACTTTTCAGGTCCCCTGCAGAAGAGGTTTTCCAACCCCTTGGGTTGCCTTTACCAAACTTTTTGGACTTCAGCAAATTTTCCCAAAATCAAAATTGTTTGGCAGGTATAATCAGACTTTTCAGAACATTGATGAAACATATTATATCGAATCAATCTCCGGTTCATTTATGTTTGCAAGACGAGAGACTATAGAAGAACTTGGTGGATTCGATACAGACTTTTTTATGTATGCTGAAGACATTGATTTATGTTACAGAGCAACTAAACTTAACTGGAAAATTGCTTATGTCCACACTACTTCTATTATTCATTACAAAGGCGAAAGCACAAAGCGAAGCAAGGATAATGAACTGAAGAATTTTTACAAAGCAATGGAAATTTACACATTAAAACATTACGCAAATTCAGGTTTTCTGCTATTTTTTCTTAAAATCGGTATTTTCCTTCGTTCTTTCCTAGCTTATTTGAATAAGTATAAATCAATTTTTTCTTTAATTCTGTTAGATATAATAACAATTAACCTATCACTCCTTTTAGCTACAAAGATTAGATATGATGAATTCTTTAGGTTTCCAGACCATGCTTATCCTACTGTATTCATTGTTATAACACTAGTAATGCTCGGTGCAATGGTTTCTATCGGCGAATATTTTGAAGAAAAATGCTCTGTTAGAAAATCTTTTTTTGCCCTAATGATTACATTTTTCGTACTTTCTTCTCTTACTTATTTTTTCAATGAATATGCATTCAGTCGTGGTGTGCTTCTTATGACCATAGCAATAACGACAGTTCTTACTTCCGGCTACAGAACAATTATTAATTCAATTCAAAAAATTCGCAGAAAAGAAATAGATAAACGCATTGCAATTATTGGAATGAATAATCACTCAGAAAAAATATTAAAGAGATTACAATCTATAAATGCTCATAATACAAATATTCTCGGTTTTATAGCTACTGAAACAGTTTTAGTTAATGAATTTTCAAACTTTCCTATTATTGGTCATTTCGATTATTTAGCAAAAATTATTGATGATTTAAAAATAAGCGAAATAATAATAACAGACAAATCAATTGCAAATTATGATTTAATTAAAACGATAACTTCATTAAAAAATAATGCTGTCAAATTTCACATCGCTCAGGATTACGAAGAAATTGTAACCGCCCGCATAATAAACGAAATAACTGGTATTGAACCTACTGTTCCAAAGTACAATATTACTAAATTTAGATATAAATTTGTAAAAAGGGTTGTTGACATTTTGATTTCATTTATGCTTTTAATTGTAACAACACCAATTATACTTATATTTTTCAATAAAAGTAAAGAATTATTAAAAAATTTTTGGAAAGTCTTTATTGGCAAATATACATTAATAGGTTTGCTTTCTAACGAGAACGGATTGGATAAGGAACTCGGCAAAGTAGGTCTGATTGGACTTGCTCATCTTGGGAAAAATGAATATTCAACTGTAATGTCAATTAAGCGGCTGAATGATTACTACCTGCAAAATATGAGTTTATCTTTAGATATCGACATTTTTTTTAAATACATTTTTAGGAAATAAATGGCAACAAATTATGTTTTAGAATTTGAGAAACCAATTTTAGAATTGGAAAAAAAAGTAGAAGAGATGCGATTGCTTTCTTCTCAACTTGATATATCCAACGAAATTGATTTCCTCGAAAAAAGAGTTGAAGAACTTCGGCTAGATATATATAAAAACCTGACACGCTGGCAGAAAGTCCAAATTGCCCGCCATCCTCAAAGACCAAATACATTAGATTATATCAATAATATTTTTACGGAATTTGTCGAACTTCACGGCGACAGAAAATTTGGTGATGACGCTGCGATTATTGGCGGTATGGCTAAACTTGACGATAAATCAGTAATGATAGTAGGGCACCAAAAAGGAACGAATACTAAGACAAATCTAATACGAAACTTTGGTATGTCAAATCCAGAGGGTTATCGTAAAGCCCTTCGTCTTTTCAAAATGGCAGAAAAATTTAACAAACCAATTATCTCGTTTATTGATACTCCGGGCGCCTTTCCCGGTATGGAAGCAGAAGAACGTGGACAAGCTGAGGCAATTGCCCGGAATTTATTCGAAATGTCAATTTTAAAAGTGCCAATAATTATTGTAATAATCGGAGAAGGTGCTTCCGGAGGCGCTATAGGCATTGGAGTGGGCGACAGAATCCTAATGCTTGAAAATTCATGGTATTCTGTTATTTCGCCTGAATCCTGCTCAAGCATTCTTTGGAGAAGCTGGGATTTCAAAGAACAAGCTGCAGAAGCCCTTCAGCTAACTGCTCCTGATTTGAAAAAGCATAAAATAATTGATGAAATAATAGAAGAGCCAGTTGGAGGCGCCCACCGTAATCCGGAAAAAATGTTTGAAATTCTCAAACATTCATTACAAAAGGAAGTTTCGCAACTTTTATCAATAAAACCAGAACAACTGGTTAATATGCGACGGAAGAAGTTTTATGATATGGGAAGCTATATTGAATAAAGGTTTAGATGGTTGTTACAAAATAAGTCATACTATCAGCAAGCTGATAGCATGACAAGAATAAATATGTCTTGCGAATAACTTGTTGCTCGTATTACTGGAATAGCTGTTATTCCGAACCCCCTTATAAAAGAAGCCCTTTATTTTAAATGGAAATGAAATAAGGACTTATGAAAAATAGAAAGTCAAAATCCCCCCTACCCCCCTTTTTCAAAGGGGGGAGAAGAATTTTCTTTTTAATTCCCCCCTTTGAAAAAGGGGGGTAGGGGGGATTTCTTAGTGCTGTTCTGTATTTCATCGTTTTCTTAAAAAAGATGTCATTGGCAACGAAGTGAGGAATCTCACAACTATTTGCTACCACAAAAATTGAGATTCCTAACTTCGTTTCGGAATAGCAGTTTATATTGCTATTCTTGTTGTCAGTAAGGTATAAATAATTACATTTTAAGAATACTTCTAAAATTTGTAACTTTGTATTATCATATATTTTGAATATTTATTATTTAAAAACATGCAAATTAAAAAAATGAATAACTATACAGAAGTTGAACATAAAATTGAAATGAAGGAAATAAGTCCAAATAAATTACCGTTTTTGCAAGCTCAGGTTTTACAAAAGATTTTTATTGATTTTCATGAAAATAAACAAACTACGATTGATGAATTATCAGAATTAACAGATTACTCTAAAGAAAGTAAAATTTTAAAAGAAACTATTAATTCATTGATAAAAAAGGGATTTCTTGAAGGAGAGTTTGGAAATATTAAAATTCCTAACCATTCAAAGAATCTAATGCAAAATTTTATAAAAAAAAATGATTATAAAACAAAACATTTTTCTGATACAATTTTAAAATTTTGTAGAAATGGAGCTTCTACTAATTCTTTATTTGAATTTGAGCAAACAATTAGCGATTTAAACAAGTATGGAGCTGTTCATAAATGGTATGATTATTTAGAAGATTTTCCTTATCAGTTAATAGAAGAAAAAATCAAAGAATACAATCTAACCAATAATTCTTTAATTGTTGAACCGTTTGCTGGAAGTGGAACAACCCTAATCTCAGCAAATTTATTTCATTGTAATGCCATTGGTTTTGATGCAAATCCTTTGATGACGTATATTTCTGAAGTTAAAACTACTTGGGATATTGATTTAAAACTTTTTAAACAAGCTGTAAAACATATTTCAGAACAATTTCTTGAAAAAATTAAATTCTATGACAAATTGGAACTAAAAAATGGATTTTTGAAATATATGCCCAAAAAAGAATTAAATCAATGGCTTAGTCCAAGTTTGCAAAAAGAAGTTAATTTATTAAAAAATTTAATTGATGAAACTGAAAATTTAAAGATTAAAAATCTTTTATTACTGGCAATGTCAAAATCTTGTTTTGATGCTTCTTATGTTTCACTTTGTCCCGGAACTACTTTTTATCCTTTTAGAGAAAAAGAAGAATTTTGGAACCTATTTGCAAAAAAAATTATTCAGATATACAATGATTTATATTCGATTCAAAAACACGATAGCTATGGAAAATCAAGATTAATAAATGATACCTGTTTGAATGCCGGCAAATATATTAAAAAAGAGACAATTGATTTTATAATTACATCACCACCCTACCCAAACGATTTAGAATACACAAGGCAAACTCGTTTAGAATTGTATTTATTAGATTTCGTGAAAGAAATGAACGACGTTCAAAAAATTAAACGAAATATGGTTAAAGGTAGTACAAAACTAATTTTCAAAGAAAGCAATTCCGAAAATTTTATTACTAATTTTAAAAGTATTCAAGTTGTATCAAACAAAATTTTTGAACAAACAAAAGATAAAAATTGGGGTTTTGACTACCCAAGAATGGTTAGAGAGTATTTTGGTGATATGTTTTTGTGTATGAAAGAGTTTTATGGACTATTAAAACCTAATGCTAATTTTTTACAAGTCGTTGGAGACCAAACTATTAAAGGTGTTTATATTCCGGTTTGTGATATTTTAATTGAAATGGCTCTGGAAATTGGATATAAAAATTGCAGAAAAGAGTTATTTAGAATGCGAAGAAGCACAGGTCACAGTATTGAATTACCGGAAGAAATAATAATCATACAAAAATGAGTAAACTAAAAGCAAATCCAAACGAGGTTTTCTGTTTTCCTCTTGAAAATCATTCAAAACAGGCAGAAAAAAATATAAAAAAACATTTTTGCAAATTTTTAAATGAAAAATGTGATAAACAAAGTAGAACTATATCCTATCCTATGGGAGTTTGTTCTGTTAATCATAGTAATTTTAAACCTATTATTTGTCCGCATAGGTTTTTAGAAAATAATATTGTTTTTAAAGAAGTTGCCCAAAATGCTTTTGGTTCACTTAATAATGTTTTGCTTTTCTCAGAAGTAAAATTAAATAATGTAGGCAGTTTTGATTTCGTATTAATTAAGCATAAACCAATTAGCAATAAAGTTGATGATTTTTGTATCGTTGAATTTCAATCCGATAGCACAACCGGAACTGGAAAACTTGTAGATGCTTTAGATGATTTTATGAATGGAATTAATGTATTAGAGAACAATTACTCTTTTGGTTTGAATCCGTATAATACAATTAAATTATCATATATTCAAATGCTTATAAAAGGTCAGGTAATGGAAAAATGGAATAAGAATATTTACTGGGTAATGCAAAAGTATGTTTTTGATAATATGGTTAACCGCTTCAAATTAAATGAAATGGATTTCAATAATAATGATAATACAAAATATTTCATTTACGATTTGTTTAAAAATATAGATTTATACTTTTTAAAGTTTGTTGAAAAGAAATCTTCAACAATTTCAAATTTATTAAAAGCATTTACACATCAACCAAATCCTTCTATAGATGATTTTATAAAAGTATTAGAAAATAAAATTAATTTCAAACTTGGTTTAACTATTGATTAAAAAATAAAGCAAACGCTTCATTATAATAGAGATGATATAATTTTTAGAAAGATTAGAAGTTTAGAAAATCAGAATTTAACTTTCGCAATGTTTTGGTTGTAAGAAATGGTGATGTCATTCTGACGAATGTCAGAATCCATCTTAAAAATAGTTATTATAGGTCATTATGTCATTAGTCTTTAGAGTTATACACTAATGACCAATGACTAATGACCAATGACTAAAAAAATATATGCTAACTGCGAAATTATTCTTTTCGAGGCAAATCTTCTGACTCCTTTATTTTCGTTATGCAGTCAGGAGTTCGGCAATTAATATATTTTCAATAATTATAAATACAATTAAAGTTGAATTATGGATAAAAATAAAGAACTATCAGCTTCAATTACATTAGTAAATGATAAATTAAAATTTTCTGCTAATGTAGAAGGAAATCCCCCATTTCCAATTGATTATATTCCACCCTTAGGAGATAATCTTGGTTATACCTCACTTGAGCTACTGCTTTTAAGTTTGTCTTCCTGCGTTGGTAGTGCAGTTCTTACTTTTTTAAGAAAAATGAACAAAACAATAGAAACCTGCGTTATTAGTTCTAATGGAATAAGAAATGATGAGCATCCTACAGGATTTAGAGAAATATACACATTAATAGAAATAAAATCAAGTGATGTTACAGTTGAAGATATGGATAAAGTAATATCTCTGACTGAAGAGAAGTATTGCCCTGTCTATTCAATGCTAAAAGGAAATGTTGATATTAATATTGATAGTGATATTAAAAGATAAGTGAGAA
>DAIOVK010000104.1:0-8365 GCA_036759045.1 Kapaibacterium sp. (SeqCode)
TGACTTATCTCTTGTCATGCTATTAGCTTGCTAATAGTATGACTGAAAAGCACTGTTTCGGAATGACGCTTAAAGTTATGTCATCTTCAATTAAATAAAGCACTTGTTTTATCTGGGGGGTCGTAATGACACTTTAATAGTATCAATGAATGCAGCTTGGTATCACTTCTACGGAGTTCAATTGTTCATTGTTTTTACTTTTCTACTAATATAACACATCTACGATGTTTTCTTTTCTTTCATTCCGAAATTCAATTTTTAAAGAATATTTCATTCCGAAGTTGCACTTGGGAAATAGGATTTGAAATAGTATAAAATTTCTAGCAATACGAACAAATTGTTGATGTTATGGCTTGCTACTTATTTAGTTCATTTCAACAAAGTAAACGTCTTCATTTATATAGGCATCTGAAAATCAATTTTCAAACTCCTATTAAAATCTTCTTTACTTTTTTGGCAAACTAATAAAAAATGAAGCACCTTTTCCAACTTCACTTTCCACCCAGATTTTACCACCTTGTTTTTCAGTAAATTCCTTGCAAAGGATTAGTCCTAAGCCAGTTCCTTCTTCATTAGCAGTTCCGGAAGTTGAAATATTCACATCAATTCGGAATAATTTGTTTAATTTTGCTTGTTCCATTCCAATTCCGGTATCTTTTACTGAAATGATTACATTTTCTTCTTCTGTAAAAGCATTCGTAGAAATTGTGCCATTTTCTTTTGTAAACTTAATTGCATTAGAAACAAGATTTCTTATTACAGTATTGAATAAATTAACATCGGCAAAAATATTAAACTCATCACTAACAAAATTTTCTAATTTAATTTTTTTTGCATTAGCATTGTTTCTCATTAAATCAAAAATCTGGGATATTGAATTATTCAGGTTAAAATCAATTTTGTTGATTTTTATTAAACCTCTTTGAGAACGTGACCACTCAAGAAGATTTTCGAGTAAAGAGTATAAATGCTGAGAAGAGTCTTTGATTATTTTGATATATTCAATTTTTTCGTTTTCAGAAAAAGCTTCATAAGATTCAGCCATTAAAGAAGTAACAGCTTTAAAATTTCCTAAAGGATTTTTTAAATCGTGCGCAATTATTGAAAAGAATTTATCCTTTGTGAAATTTACTTCCTCTAATTCTTTATTTTTTGATTGTAATTCAGAATTTAATTCATTTGATTTTTTATATGCTTTTACTTTTTGTTTATAATAAATTGATAAAATTATTGAAAAAGCAATGATAATAATGGTAATTATTATGATAGAAATAATAATAGTTTTATATTTTTCATCACTTGCTTTTTTTTCAGATAGAATTTCATTTTCTTTCTTTTGATATTCATAGCTTTTTTCAAATTCAATCAATTTATTTGAATTTTCAATACTAAAAAGAGAATCTTTTGCATTTTCATATTTAATGTAATAATCAAGTGCTTTTTTCCATTCTTTAAATTCAGAATAAATAGAATACAAAGAAAAAGCAGACTTATGGATATTCTCAAGAGATTTTATACTATCAGCTAATTGTAATGAAAGGTTAAAGTATTTAATAGCATCATCATACTTTTTCTCATTTTTAAAAACATTTCCTAATTGGTCGTAACATACAACAATTCCTTCTTTATCCTGAATATCATTGAAAATCTCCAATGCCTCTTTAAAGTGTGAGATAGCAATTTCATTTTTATTTGATTTTGAATAAATAATCCCAAGATTTGTTTTTATATTAGCAATATTTGAGTTATCACTATATTTTTCAGCTATATTCAACGCTTCTTTATAAATTTGCTCAGCTTTTTCCAAAGAATCCATTACCATTAAAGTAATGCCAAAATTGTTCATAGTTGAAACAAGTGATGAACTGTCTTTTAGCAATTTCTTTAATTTAATAGCATTGTTGTAATATTGAAGTGCCTTTTGAAAATGTTTCTGATTCTGATAAATCAATCCTATGTTGTTATAATTACGTGCTATGTTTAAAGTATCATTTAATTCTTCGCATATTTTTAATGATTCAAGATATGCATCAAGTGATTTCGGATAAAGCCCTAATGAAGAATAGATATTTCCAATATTTCTTAATGCAGTTGCTTTTCCAGTTTTATACCCGGCTGCTTCAGATTTGGTTTTTGCCAGCAACAAATAATTCAGTGCTTCTGAGTATTCGTATCTATGTATATATTCTTTTGCTAAAGCAATTTGATTATCAATTTTTTCTTCTTCACTTTTTAATTTATTTTGCAATTTGAGCAAGCTATCCAAATTATGCTGAGCAAAAATAATGGTTCCTGATAGTATTATAATCAGTATTATACTTATAAAATTGAAGTATCTAATTTTCATAGTAAATATAAATTTTTAATTAAAAAAACAAATATATTGATTAAATGTATATGTTCCAAATAAAAAGAAATGACAAACAAAAAAGCCATTCGTTTCAGAATGGCTTTTTTAAAATAAATATTGATTTGACTTATTTAATCATACCAAATTGTTTTAAAGTCATTGGGATATTGGGAGTACCAATTTCAGCCAATTCATAATAAACGCGGGTGTTTGGTTTGTTAATTTTAATAAATCTACCAAGATTAATAGGGGTACCGATAACGACTGAATCACATTCAGTTTTATTTATAGTGGTTTCCAAATCTTTCATTTGCTGGTCGCTATATCCCATAGCAGGCAATAAAATACCGATATCCTGATATTTTTCGAAAGTTTCAGCTATTTTTCCAACCACCCATGGTCTTGGGTCAACAAAGCTTGCAGCGCCGTATTTACGTGCAGCAACCATACCAGCACCTAAATCCATTTCACCGTGAGTTAAGGTTGGACCATCTTCAATAACCAATACATTTTTGTCTAAAACAACTTCTGGATTATCAACGTTTACTGCTGAAGCTGCTTCAATAATTTTTGCTTTTGGATTGTATGCACGGATATTTTCGCGAACCTCGTCAATATCTTCCGGATAAGCAGAGTCAATTTTATTGATAACGACAACGTCTGCCATTCTTAAATTAACTTCGCCGGGATAATAGCTTATTTCGTGTCCGGGTCTGAGTGGGTCAACAACAACGTAAGAAAGGTCTGGTTTGTAAAATGGCATATCATTATTACCACCGTCCCAAATAATAACGTCAGCTTCTTTTTCTGCTTCTCTGAGAATAGCTTCATAATCTACGCCGGAATAAATTACGCTACCCATTTCAATATGTGGCTCGTATTCTTCCATTTCTTCGATTGTACATTTATGTTTGGCTAAATCTTCAATAGCAGCAAATCTTTGAACTTTTTGTATTTCTAAATCACCATAAGGCATAGGGTGACGGACTGAAACAACTTTTTTCCCAGCATCTAATAAACTCTTTACGATTGCTCTTGTAGTTTGGCTTTTGCCGCAACCAGTACGAACAGCAGTAATTGAAATTACTGGTTTTGTTGATTTAATCATTGTTGGATAGGAGCCAAGCATTGAGAATTTTGCTCCGCACATCATAACGCGTGAGCCAATGTGCATAACTGTTGAATAAGGTAAATCGCTATATGAGAGGACGCACTCATTTACATTATATTCTTTGATTAATCTTTCTAACTCTTCCTCTGCAAAAATTGGAATACCATTTGGATAGTATTCGCCTGCAAGTGCTGCCGGGTATTTTCTTCCTGCAATATCTGGAATCTGGCTTGCAGTAAAAGCTATGACTTCTGTATTTGGGTCTTTACGATATACTGTATTGAAATTATGAAAATCGCGGCCTGCTGCCCCAATAATGATAACTCTATTCTTTTCATTTTGCATAAAAATGCTCCATATATTTTAAAATATTTATATTTTACAAAATTACGAAATTTTTGATAATCTAACAAATTTCAATAATGATTCTTTTTAGTCTCCTTCCCAAGTTGAACTTAGGAAGGAGATTTTACACTTAAAGTCATACGAACAGCAAGCTGATAGCATAACAAGAGTAAAGTCATGCTATCAACGGAGTTGTTCGTATTACTTTTAAAGTTTTCGCTTTCTAAACTTTTCAAACTTTGCGTAGCTAAAAAATCTAATCTTTCTAAAATCTTAAAAACTAAACCCTTTTACTATCAGTTCAATATTTTTATAATTGTTGAATCCAAGTACTCCAGCTTCACCTTTTATTTCTGCATAGCTAAATCTTAAATTAAAATGATTTGCAATATATCCAAAATCAGAGTTTCCTATAAGTGCATTTAAAATTTTAAAAATGCCGGTAGTTTCAATGGAAAAGCCGGAAGTTGTATAATTTAAATCAGAATAGGGATAATATTCAAACTTACGACCATCTGAATAAGATACAAATTCAAAAAGATTAAGTCGCCATCCTAATCTGTTAATTACGTTTTCTGATGACTTTGCCTGAATTATATTTTTCCAAATATTTGTTTCGCTTAAAATCGGCCTGTATTCGTAACCTAAAGAATCAATTTTAACTAAATCTGCATTTGCTTCGGAAGTAAAATCAACGTTTAAAATTTTGATTTTTGTTCCTTTAAAATCATAATCGAAATTAATATTTAATCCAATTCCAAGCCGTTCAGTTCTGGGAAGAGGTTTAGGTCTGTAGTACTCTCTTTCATATGTATAAATTATGAAATCGTGATTAAAATTGTATTTGATTTCATTTCCAAGGTTTTTTAATGAGTAACCTGCTGAAAAATTGAAATTTCCTGATAATTCATCACTTAAAACATAATCTTTTACGATAGGTGCAACAGCAATTATTCCAAAATCAAACGCAGTAATGTCTTCATCTATCAAAATTGGGTTACTCTCTGGACTAATAAACTTTACACCAAAACCTAAAGCTAACTTGACCCAGAATTCTGTTGATGCTGCTAAAAAAAATGAATTTGCGGATTCTTCACTTCTGTATGCACCTATAGCTGCTCCATCTTCTCTAGTTCTTATATGTTCCCCTAAATCAGAATACTGCCTTAAATAACCAATTCCCAAGCTAAGTGGGATACCCATCTGTTTATCAAGGTTTATTCCTGCACTTATTGCAAAATTATAAAAATAAGGGTCTCCACCGAACGGTTTTATTTTGATGTTTTCAGGATAAAAATTAGCTGAAAAATTAGTTTCCCGACTGCTCAAACCGAGCAATGCCGGATTAGAAAAAACATTGAAAGCATCGTCAGTTGGCACTGCAACTCCAGCTCCACCGATTGAATGATTGAAAGCAGAAGGAGGTATGATTAAAGACGGTATAGCTGTTCTATAAGTGAAAGTGAACAATTCTTTTGCATTAAGGAAAATAATTACTAATGCAATTAATTGAAGCATAAGTTTTACTTTTAAGTTTTTCATTTGGCTTAATCTATTGTTAGAAATACATTGAATTATCTCAATAAAAAAATTATTTCTCAAAAAGATTTATTATAAACTTTCGTAAAGATAAGAAAATTTTCTGATATAATAAAATATCATTCTGACGAATGTCAGAATAGATCTTTAAAAATTGTGTTTTAATGCTATCAGGGTATTACTAAAAATTGTCAATCGGAGCACAGTGAAAAATCTCACAAACCATTGTTACCACTGCATTTGAGATTCCTCACTTCGTTACCAATGACAGACAAGCGTAAAGATGTCATTTGTAACGCAGTGAAGAATCCAGAGAAAATTGGTTTCATTAATGACTTTCTGGATTCTTCGCTGACGCTCAGAATGACGCTTCAAAGATGGATTCTGACATTCGTCATAATGACAGAGTTTCAGTCATACTATCAGCAAACTGATAGCATGACAAGAAAGAAAAGGTAGAAGTCATGCGAACAACTTGTTGTTCGTATAACTGAAGAGATGAAAAAAGATGGACTCCAGGAAAATGGAGTCCATCTGGAGAAAAATTTCATTACAAATACTAATTATTAAGCGAAGTTCAAAAATTTAACTACATTTAAATATAAAACTCCGGTCTTCTATCCTTAAAAATATCATTAAACTCATTAAACATTTTATTCCTTGTTAGTTCTGGATTAATAGTGCATTTTAGGATTTCATCACCTTCCTTTTGAGCTGTTTTAAGTATTGAACCATTAAAATCCCAAATCGCAGATGTACCGTTAAACTGCAGATTCTCACCATTTCTTTCTTCATTTCCATATCTGTTTGAAACAGCAAGGTAAACCTTATTTTCAATTGAACGGGCTGGCATAACAGAATGCCAAATCTTAGTTACGAGATTTGAAGGACAAACAATGAGGTCTGCACCTTTCATTCCAAGAGTGCGGGCTGCTTCGGGAAAACGCCAGTCATAGCAAATCATTGTTCCAAGTTTTAAATCGAATGGCTTATAATCAATGACGAAGAAACCGGTGTTTCCTTTATCAAAACAAAATCTCTCTTTATAGAAAAGATGAGTCTTTCTGTAACAGGCAGAATACTTTTCTTCAGGGAATAAAATAGCAGCAGAGTTAAAGAGTTCTGTCCTGAACTTTTCTGCAAATCCAAAGACAATTATTTTATTTAATTTAGTCGCTAATTCCTGAAAACGTTTAATAGTAATTCCATTAAATTCATCAGAATTTTCTTCAACTTCCTGCCTGTTGAAAAAGAAATATCCTGAAGTTGAAAGTTCCGGGAATAATATTAAATCAGAATCATCGTTTCCAATTATCTGCTCCATTTTTGAAATATTTGAATTTTTTTCAAATAATTTAGGACAGAATTGTACTATAGAAATATTTATCATAATATAATTATTAATTTATATAACATTAAATCATTAATCTTGTATTGAATTTAAATATAATTTAAATTAGCTAAAAATAAAAAAGTGTTTAATATTTTCAACAATAGCTATAATTTAAAGACTTCACAAAAATATTACATTTTATTCAATTAGAAAAAAAAATTAATAAAAAATTAATAAAAATTAATTTGAAAAAAGTGCTTTTATATGTAAAAATTCTTTTGTTTCTTGTAAAAAATTGAAATTGAATTTTTTAAAATTAATTTAAATTAATTGATTTAAGCGAATAAAACTGGAGAAAAAATGCGAAATAGATTAACAAGATTTTACAAAATATTAGTTCTTTTATTAGTCATTCCCGGACTAATAGCAATAACTCCAATTGAATCCCAATCCAAAGCAAAAAAATCAACTGTATCTGTTAAAAAGAAAACCACTTCCAAAAAGAAAAAAAAGAGAAGAATTTCTCGCAAAAAACGCTGTTACAATCCAGAAAAAACCCGCAATGACGCAACTGAATTTATTAGAAACAACTCAGTTGAAATAAGTGCTTTAGCTGGTTTAGACCCAAACAATGACAATATTGCTGTAAACCAACAATTGAATGAGGATAATTATACTATTGATGAAAATTATTACGAACAAGGTGAAGATATAACCGAACTCGAACTTGAAGATGATGTTGAAGTTGATATTGAGAGTTTTCAGGTCTTATGGTTAAGCTACGTTGAAGATGAAGATATTAACGCCTATACTATTGGCGGAATCAAGAAAAAAGATATTATGGGCGCAATTATGGATTGGCTCGGCACTCCATATCACTTTGGCGGCTCAAATGTTCGAGGTATAGACTGCTCTGCCTTTGTTCAGACAATATTTAATAATTCAGCCCAGATTTCTCTACCAAGAACTGCAAGAGAACAATATTGTGTCGGTATGAAAGTAAGAAAAAGTGATTTAGAATTTGGTGATTTAGTGTTCTTCCATACTTATTCACGTTCTTTTGCTTCACACGTTGGTATTTATCTAGGTGACAATATGTTTGCCCATTCAAGTTCCAGATATGGTGTAACTGTTTCTTCACTTGAAAGTACTTTTTACAATAAAAGGTTTATTGGTGGAAAGCGCCTTAGTTCAAGAGATGTTGTGAAGTTCAGCAACGAAAACGAATATAATAATACACATTAATTATTTACTCACATTGCTTATTCCCCTCTTTTGAGGGGACCAAGTTATAATAATACTTACCAGCTATACTATCAAAAAGTTTTTATCGTAGCTTTTTACATTTCTTTTAAAACAAAATTCAATATCTTATCTTTCCTACTAATCTTTTATTCAAAGTTACTTTTTACAATTATTATTTTCTAGCCCTACGATAAAAGTAACTCTTTATATAAGTAGTAATGATATATTTTTAAGCGTCATTCTGAAATACGCTAGAATGACTTTAAAACAATTGATTGGCAAATACCCAGATAAAGCAAATGCTTCATTTAATAGGAAATGACATAACTTAATGTATCGTTCTGAAGGATGTCTAATACCAAGTTGCATTCGTTTATACAATAAAAATGTCATTTCGAACCCCAGAATGAAGTAATAACTTTATTTTAATGGAGATGACATC
>DAIOVK010000105.1:0-8337 GCA_036759045.1 Kapaibacterium sp. (SeqCode)
TTTAAATAAAGCATTTGCTTTATCAGGGGGTTCGAAATGACAAGCATGCGAAATAGCAAACTACGAGGAGTCAAGAGCTCTGAAGTTATTCTTTTTATAAAATAAATAAAAATCTTTTTACATTCAATAGTAATTTTCAATTACAAAGGAGATTTATATGAAGTTATTTTGGTTTATTATATTTACTGCTTTATTGTTATTTTCTTGCAACGATTCAACAGAACCGAGTAAAAAAGATAAAAATTGCCTGATCATTATTGATTCATTTTCAAATCAGCCCATAGCAGATTGTTACGTTAGGTTCGATTATATATTTGATAAAGATACCAACTATAATTTAGATGGAGTAATGATATTACCCAATCCAGTTGAAGATATGGTAGCATTTCAATTCCAAATTACCGAGCCAGGCAGCTATTCTTTCGATATTGTAAATCAGGTAAATAATAAGTCATATAATTTAATGATTGAAAATTTTGACAAAACTGGAAGTTATTGGTATAAATTTAATTTATATGATTCTGTTCAAATAGAAGAAGGTTTCTATTCAGTTTACCTCAAACGTGAAAATGTCCCGATTGATACAATGACATTGTTTTATTTGAAAGATGCTTATACAATTGATTATAATAGTTCGTTTCAATGCTACTCTTTTTATGCTTATCAAAATCAAACAGATATGGCTGGGAAAATGAACTTCAACCCAGATGATTTTAAACTATTTGGTAAATATTTTATTAAAATATTTATGAATGGCAAAATAGATGGTAAATTAACTGTTAATGACAACTTTTTGGTCACTGTCTTTAATTCTAATTACGACAAATTGAGCCAAAAAATCATTCCTTTTAAAAAGTTAAAAGAAGGTTACACTTATTATATAAATAATTAACCTGAATAATACATCCGATGACTGGGAAGTCATCGGATGTATAGATTAAATAACGATTTTAGAATTTGATAAAAATCAGAAGAAAACTTAGTTATTTTTAGTATTTTAAGCAATACATTTATTATCAATTACTACTGAATATTTTCCTTAATTTTAGATTAAAAAGGATTTTATATGAAATTAATTTATAGCGTTGTTCTTATTGTTTTATTATTAGCTGCTTGCGGAGATAGTTCAACAAACAATAATAATCCTAATCAATCAGAAAAAGAAGCTAATTGTGTAATTGTTTATAATACCGTATTTGACAAAAACCAATCGGATTGTCTTGTTAGTTTTGGTTATGAAATCAAATCAACTGAAGATATTTATAGTGGAAAAGATATTGGACTTGCTCCTAATCCAACTTGTAATGTTGTTTTTATTTATATAAACATTAAACAGTTAGGCAATTATTCAATAGAATTAGTCAACCTGGTATCTTTTTCAAAATATGTTCTTCAAGAAAATTTTATTGATTCTTTAGGACAATATAAAATAGCTGCTGATTTAAGTTCAAACCCAGCAATTGAAGATGGTTTCTATTCTGTTCTGTTGAAAAAAGAGGATATTGCAATTGATTCTGTTACTCTTTTTTACTCCAAAGAAATTGGTATTTTTTCTTATTACGATTCTAATTTAAATTGTTATACATATATTGCTTATCAAAATAAAACCGACTCAAATGGAAAAATTTATTTTGAACCAAACAAATTTAACTGGTTTAACAAATCATTTACAAGAACCTTTGAAAATGGACAAAAAGATAGTTCATGGAAAATTTCAGAAAATATAATTTTGAGTGTATATGATTCTACACACACGAAAATACTTCATAGAAGAACTATTCCGTTTGAAATATTAAAGGAAGGATATATTTTAAACATAAATTAATTTATTTTAAAAACTGAACTCAAAACCACGTAGTTTTTTTCGCAGTTTATCAAATGAAAACTCTTATTTTAAAAGTGAGTTATCAATTCGTAATTAATTATTGCTCATAAGTCATTAGTAGTTACAAACTAATGACCAATAACTAATAAAAAATAATCTCTAACTGCGAAATCTTTCTTAGCGAAACAATTCTCCTAACTCCTTTATTGTCGTTGTGAGGTCTGTAGCCCTGAAGTTGTTCGCTTGACTTTTTCCTTTCACTTTCGCACAAGTTTTTTGGACATTGCATAATCTTAAAAGCCAGATTTCCTACATCTCCGAGATGTTGGACATCTTTATTATTTTACAAATCTGAATTTGACAACAACTTGTGAGATTCTTCACTGATACTCCTAATAAACCACTTCGGTTTTATTAGCACGTTACTATATGTATTGCATATAATTATAATGATAAATATTAAAGCGGAAGTCATCGGATGACTGGCAGTCATCCGATGACTAAGAAGCTCATTTCTCCAATAGTAAACTTTATTTAGGACAAGACAAATTGTCAATTGACAATTATCAATTATAAGTTAGGCATAGTATTTGCAATAAGATATGGTTTGTGATTAATTTATTATTCACATTTTAGTAATTTAAATATATAAGTAATATAAATGAATAGATATTACATACAAGCAACAATTATATTAACTTTATTTTTTTTGAATAGTTATAATTGCTTTCCTATAAATATTTATCCATTTTCATTAAAAATATTAGATAAGCAGAACGTTGGCAGACAGCATGTTTCTTTTCAGTCGAACGGACATTTAAACTATTTGATTAAACAGCCAAGCGCTGAAGTTCCTGAGCAAATATATTCCTGGTATGGATTTAATAAAGATAATTCAGTTACAACAATAATACCAGAAGGATTAACCATTTCCTCAACTATTTCTGACTCATTGCTTTATATTTTAAAGAGCCAAACTGATGGAAATTTTTGTTATGTTTTAAGTCCTAATTTAAAGGTTGTTTCAAAAATAAAAATCGAATATGAAGGCATCTTCAGTTTTAATTCTAAAGTCAAATGGGATAAAGATACTCTGACACATACTCTTTACTTACTTTTCGACAAAACATTATACCATATTTATAAGAAAGATACTTTAACTGCTGAAATCATTGCAAAAAATGTTGTTGACTTTAAAAAACTATATAATAATTATAAATACATTTACTTAACCGGCAATGATTTTGGAGTTGATTTAATTTTAATTGAAAAAGAGAATAAAGAAAAGTTTTTGGCACGGGTGCTGTATTCAGGGGAAGTTGTTTTAAGAAAAGTTGCAAATCAATTTGTTGTAATGACTTCAACAAGTAACGAATCTTTAAGCGTTATTGAAATTATTAATAAAGATAGAGGGATTATTTCTGTTTCAGATATACCTTCAAAACCAGAATTTATACAAATTAATGAGGAAAAGGCAGCACTAAAAATTTACTTCCTAAATAAAACTGAAGAAGAATATTACTTAAATATATTAAATTTAAAAGATTTAAATTATAAGGAAAAATGGCAGCTAATAAGCATTCCCAAAGACTTAATTGAACCAATTTGTATAAAATATATAAAAAACAGGATTTTTGCTTTTTTTAGAAATGGAATTATTAGTATAAATGAAAACGGAAATATTGAATCAGTTGATTATATAGCACTGGGCGAAACCCTTGCTGAAAATTTTGATATTTATTTTCACCACAAGTATATTTTACTAAGTTCAGATATTGGTTCAATTCTTTTGGAAGAACAGAGCAAAAGTTTTTGGCTTTTAAATAAATTTTACGAACAGCTCGGAAAAATTTTAATTCCTCTTATTTTAATAGCTATGATTTTCATTATTTATCAAATGTATAAGCATCAGAAGCGTCTTTTAAATGCAATCCTGAATTTACCTACTACAGGAATATGTCTTGTAGTTGATAAGCAAAACAGATTGGTCAATGCAAATCAAATAGGGAAAAATATTCTTAGAATAAATGATAATATACCATTAAAAAAATCAACTGATTTCTACTGTTCTGATGAGCTTTTAGAACCATTGAAAGATTTATGCAGAAAAGTAAATATTTATCGTAATTCCTTTAATCAGCGAATTAGCTTATTTCAAGATGATGAACCTAAGGAATGGTATTGCAGTATTACTTCAATAAAAAATTTCTGGGGAAGGTATCGCGGCTTCGTTTTGACTGGTATTGATATTACAGAAGAATTGGAAAGAAAGCGGCTCAATAACTGGGCGCAATTTGCTCACGATTTACAGACCAATTTATCTATTCTGAGAATAAATTCTGAAATGCTGGAATTAAGCAATACCGATGAAAATATTGAACGAAGGAAAAAAATTATTAACCAAATACATATTATTACAAATAAAATCAGAGACATAGTCTTAGTCGGCAGAAGCGATAAATTAGATATTCAAAGGGTATTAACAAGTGATATTATCGAAGAGCTTAAAAAAGAATTCGATTTAACGATTTATCCTAATATTGAATTTAATTACGAAATCAATAATTACTTTTTGGAATGTGATTTAAGAAAACTTGTCCGGGCTTTAAGGAATGCAGTTGAAAATAGTATTAGAGCATTAAAAAATATAGACAGAAATGGAATAATTAAATTTAAAGTATGGGAAGACGGACGACTTGCTCACTTTGCTATTATTGACAATGGTGAAGGGATGAGTGAAGACTCCCAAAAGAAAATTTTAAAGCCATATTTTACTACTCATAAGAAGCAAGGTGGTTCTGGTATTGGCACTATGATTATGCTAAGGGTTATGGAAATGCACGGGGGGCGTTTTGCTATTTCTTCTGAACTAAACAAAGGAACTGAGGTTGTTTTCACTATACCCTTAAAACAATAAAAAAGTCATTTTTGTTGAACTAAAGTACTTTCGTAATACCTCTTCCGCCTATAGCTTGTTAGGTATTAGTTCTTGAATTTCAGTTTATGGTTATAAGTTTCAAAACTCATGATTCCGTACACAAAATTAATGATTAAGAAAAAAAGAAGAGTACTAAAGCATTTTCTCAAAACATTTTTGTTTGAATTTAATAACTTTTTCAGTAATTTCTTCAGAGCTTTCTTTAACGATAATTTTTCTTCCACTAATAAGCGAAATAGTAGTGTCGTGAATAGTTTCGAAGAATTCAATTTCATCTACATTTATCGTAATGCTGCTACCATCAACTTTTGTTAGATTAATCATAATTTATTTTCCATATCTCGAACATAAATATTTCCAATAACAGGGTCGGTTTCAGTAATGTGAAGTAATGTATCAAGCGAATCAGCAGTAAGCTTTACTTCAGAGCCGACAAGTTTGATTCCGGATTCAGTAATAATGTTTCTCGTAATAACCATACCTTCTTTAAGCTCCATTCTACGCACAGGAACTTCGTAAGAGCGGCGTGCTTTGGTTAATTGTCTTGCGAAATACTGGTCAAAAAGTGCTACAACTTTAAAATCATAAATTCTATTTGATTCGTGAGTTAATTGTTCTATTAATTTTGTGTTTTCAACCATTTTTCCGCCAGACATTTCTAAATAATCAAGAAGTACTCTTAAAATTCGAGAGCCGAGAGGAATTTGCCATGATTTAACTTTTTCTGGATACCCGCTACCATCAAAGTTTTCATAAATATGATAAATTATGTCTGTTACTTCTTCAAAATCACCAACATTTGTAAGTATTTCTTTTGCATTTATTGGAATTTTTTCCAAAATTTCGTTTTTTATTAGCCCATTTGAAGTTACATTTTCATTGATATATTTATCATTTAAATATACTTTTCCTATATTTGCCAAGGAACTTGCATCTGCAATTACTTTCAGTTTCTTCTCATTCATTTCAGTATAATGCATCGAAATCCAAATTGACATTTCAGTTACAAGTTTCAATTGATTTGATGCTTCTGGTAGTCGAATACCCTGAAACTGCCTCAACATATTTTTAAGTCTATCGTTTGTCTTTGTTCTTTCAATTTCTAATTCTTCAATTTTCTTTTCTTTCTCCTGTAATTGATATACATAATTGATTTGTTTAAAACCATTTCTTAATTTTGATAATACTTCAACAAATTCAAATGGTTTATTTAAAAACTCGTCAACCCCTTTTTGCAATGCCTTAACATTTGTGTCTTTATCTGTTGCTACGGTCATTAAAATAAAGTAGTTGTCTTTTACATTTTCGTTTGCTCGCATCTTTTCTAATATCTGCAAACCATTTAAACCGGGAAGATTTAAATCGCACAGTATTATAGTTAATGAATTTAATTTATTAATGAAATCAGACGCATAGACTCCATCAGTAGCAACATAAACTACAGATTTTGGAAAGACCTTATTAATCAAAGTTTTTAAACTTAAGACGGTGCTTTCTTCGTCATCAATTATCAAAAAGGGTATATTAGCTTCCATATTTTTTTATTCCTTTTACTTATTAAATCGGAATAATTCTGATTTTCTTTAATTTAAATTTCAATAAATATGCCAATTATATAACGTAAATAACAATTTGTAAATGTAATAATGTAAATTTTATAATATAATAAAGATATACATTATCACAAAATTTATTATACTAATTTGTGTATCAATTTGAACCCACAAATAAAAGACCTTTATTTAAATGGAGATGACATATATTTACCCTGTCATTCTGAAGCGAAGCGAAGAATCTCAAACTATGTGGTATCAATGACTTGTGAGATTCTTCGCTGCGCTCAGAATGACAAGGTAAAATTTTGTCATTACTATTTAAATAATGGTCTTCCTTTATCGTGGAGTTCAAAATGACACAATAAGGTATTCCCCTAAGCTATTCGTTCAATTTCAGTTCTCTTAGCAATGCTTGCTTTTCAATTTCTAACTGCCTTATTTTTCTTTCAATAGAATCAAGTTCTTCGGGCAGGGAATCTATTTCAATTCTTAATTTGCTCGCAGCTTCGTCAATCAAATCAATTGCCTTATCAGGAAGAAATCTGTCTGTAATATATCTGTCAGAAAGTTCAGAAGCAGCAACGAGGGCGGCATCTGTAATTCTAACACCATGATGCAATTCGTATTTGTCTTTTATTCCTCGAAGAATAGAAATAGTTGATTCTACAGATGGCTCTTCAACGAGAACCTTCTGGAAACGCCTTTCGAGTGCAGCATCTTTTTCGATATATTTTTGGTATTCATCTAAAGTAGTTGCACCGATACAGCGTAAATCGCCACGTGCCAAAGCTGGTTTAAGGATATTGGCAGCGTCCATACTTCCGCTTGTAGCTCCTGCTCCGATTAAAGTATGAATTTCATCAATAAAAAGTATTACATGCC
Organism: Kapaibacterium sp. (SeqCode); assembly: GCA_036759045.1. GTDB lineage: Bacteria > Bacteroidota > Ignavibacteria > Kapaibacteriales > UBA2268 > JAAYJM01. Next base: position 7,202 of record DAIOVK010000105.1, read on the forward strand.
CGTTAGATTCAGTTACTTCCTTAATTACAGCTTTAAGCCGTTCCTCAAATTGTCCGCGAAAACTTGTCCCGGCAACCAAAGCACCTAAATCTAAAGTAATAACCTGTTTTGTTTTAAGAGTTTCAGGAATATCGCCACTTACAATTCTGTGTGCAATTCCTTCAACTATTGCAGTTTTGCCAACACCGGGCTCACCGATTAATACTGGATTATTCTTAGTGCGGCGGGAAAGCACCTGCAATACTCTACGTATTTCATCTTCTCGTCCGATAACAGGGTCAAGCTTCCCAAGACGTGCTTCTTCGTTTAGCTGTCTTCCATAACGCTTCAAGGCATTGTATTTGTCTTCAGGATTTTTGTCATCAACACGCCTTGTGCCTCTGATTCCAGTCAATGCTTTGTATATTCCATCTTTGTTAATACCTTGTTCTTTAAGCAAATTCGATACATTGCTTTTTGTTTCTACGAAGGCAATTAAAAGGTGTTCAGTGCTAATATATTCATCTTTTAGCTGCTTGGTTTCTTTTAATGCAACATCGAAAAGTTCCATCAAACTTGGTGAAATATACTGCCCTGTTGCGCCCGAGCCAGCTACTTTTGGGTATCCGTTTATAATTGTTTCTAATTTTTGCTTTATAGAAAATATGTTAGCACCAAGTTTATTTAAAATCTCAGGAACCAAGCCCTCAGAATTTTCAAGCAAAGCAGAAAGGAGATGCCCCGGCTCCAATGCCTGATTGTTATTGCCTGAAGCTATTTCCTGAGCGGTTTGCACTGCTTCCTGTGATTTTAATGTAAATTTTTGAAAGTTCATAGTTTTAGTTCATATTATTTTAAATAATTTACTTTCATCTCCTTCCCAAGTGCAACTTGGGAAGGAGAACGCAAAAAATAAAATTTTGTTTAAATGATAGTCTCCGGATTTTTCACTTGCTTACCAATTACATCGCTACTTTTGCTTTGTAAAACTTTACGAAAGTTAAGAAACTTTCGCAAAGCAAGAAGATTTGTATTTATGTAAAGTTTCTTAACTTTGCAAAAATACTGTGATAGCAATGACTTTTGAGATTCCTCCCTTCGTTTACCAATGACATCGCTACTAAAAATTCTAATACTATTCTATTAAGTCTATAAAA
>DAIOVK010000106.1:0-8275 GCA_036759045.1 Kapaibacterium sp. (SeqCode)
ACGAATGTCAGAATCTATCTTAAAAATTAGTTTTTATTGGTCATTAGTCATTTGTCATTATTCATTAGTATTTTTACTAATGAATAATGACCAATAACTATTAAAATATATTTGCTAACTGCGAAATCATTCTTTACAAGGCAATTCTCCTAACTCTTTTATTTTAATTATGGGGTGAGGAAATCTGATGTTCATAACTCACTTTATACTATAATCATTTAATAAAAGCTGAAAATTATTTTTGCTGTTTTTGCTGTCAATACATTTGTAATATACTATTCCAACTCCGGGAGTGAAAATAAAGTAATAAGATTTATTATTTGAAGTAAATTGAGTGAAATACTTTTTGTCTGGAACTTTATTTCTAATATAAACATTTTCTGTATATTCAGTTAGAGAAAACTTATATGAAATTGAAATAAAATTATTCCCTTGGCTTTTATATCCAAATCGTTTTTTTGTTAAATCAATATAAATATCCGGAATACCAGTAAAATTAAGAGTTTTTACTAAACTATCGCTATCCTGCCATTTCTCACTGCTTGACATTACTTTATAACTTTCTAATCCGCTTGGATTATTGCTGTAAATATCCAAATTACCTCTATACACCCAATATTTCCATATATTACTTTCATCTGACGGGATTAATGCATCTGGTTCTAATTTAGAATAGTTGATGCCATCATTAAATTCAGTTGGAGTGAAATTTACCTTTTCAGTACAGGAAATTAAAATTATGCTTATTAATAACATAAGGACTTTTGACGTTTTCATAATAATTTCTTAAAAAAATTCTTAAAACTTAATTGATTTATTCAAATATCTTTCATTTTACAGATTTAATCTGTATAGCAATCCCAATGAAAGCGAAGGGATAAAAGAATCATTGTTTTCAATTTTATAATAATACTTTCTACCATATTTGCTTATTTCAAACTGATTGTAATCAAGGAAATGCAAATAACTTATCTTCGGTTCCACAACTAAGAAAAATGAATTAACAATCTTATACTGATAAAGAAAAGATAAATCAAAGGAAATTGCTGGTTGATTCAAATCTTTTTTAAAATCAATATAATCGTAAGAACTGCTATAAGATAAATCATAATGATAAGACGCTAAATTAAAATTAGATGCTAATTTTAAAAACATTTCTGATTTTCCAAAAAGGAAAGAATTAGGAACATAATCAAATCCATAAACCAGCTCAATGCCAGCATTAAAGAAATAATTTGGTTTTACAGAATCTAAACTGGTTTGAACAGGAAATCCATAAGAACTATGAGCATTTAAAGAGAAATTCTTTGATAACTGAAAATTATAAAATCCATTCAAAAAGACGCTGTAAACCATATCATTATTTTTGAAATCTCTACTATCTGTTTGATTCCTATATGAATAAATCAAATGGAAATCCTGATTTATTTGCAAATTCATAACGCGTGTGCTAATTTCAAAATTAAAAGAATTATCAACAGCATTTGAAATTGCATCAAAAGTCAAAGGGCTTGGCAATTCTTTATTTGCAAATTCACTTTTTTTCTTTTCATAAGCTGATAATAATTCCGGTGGCAATACTATACTATCAATCTGATTGGAATACTCGAAACTGCTTCTCAAATTTGACTTTATCATTTCAAAAAATTCTTTGTTTGCTCCGACAATATGCAAAAAAGGTGAAAGTATTTTTTGTATTTCAGAATAATGAATGAAAATAAAATTGTCTGGTCTTTTCCAGTTATAATTAAAATTGTTGGTATTTGTAACAACTAAGAAATCACCGACATAAAACAGGTAATTGAATTTTTTAATGATATTATTCGCATCAAGCCATTCGATTTGCTCTAATGTTTCATAAGATAAAATTGGTCTAACAATTTTATGAATGTTTTTAATCATTTTATTATACAAAATAACATCCTTGAAACTTACATATTTTTCGTATTGCTCAATATAATATTTCAAATCATTTAGCATAACTTCAGTAATTCTTATTGAAGTATCTTTTTGATCGTTTCCCAATTTAAAACTGATATTGAAAAGATATGATGTATCATCTTGAATTAACACTGCTTTTTCAAATCCTTTAACTGATGGTAAAAGGAAGAAATAATCGCGTTCATAAGGGCTAATTTCATCTCCAATGCGTTCAGAAATAACAATATTAGGAAATGAAATTGAAACAGATATAAAAAACAAAATAAGCGTAAAATAAAATATTTTCATAATTACTTCGATTTTGGTTAAAAAATAATTCTATATATAAAACCAGCAGAAATTGATGGTATATAAGAAATTTTGTGTTCCATCTGAAATCTGTGCTTATAGTCCTTGTAGTATGTATAATTTGAATTAAATTCAATTTCATTACTTGAATCGAATAAGAAAGTTATTTTTGGTTCTAATGAAAAGAAAAAGTTATTGAAAATCTTAAGTTGATAATTTAAAGCTAAATCAAAGGAAAGAGCATTAAAATCTAAATCGGCTTGATAAGAGTCATTTTTCAATAAAGTAGGATGAAAATTATATTTATAAGAATTAAGGCAATATAATGCGGCGAATTTGGCAAAAAATTCAGAGTTAACGAATAAAAATGAATTAGGAACTGTCCCAAATCCGTATATGTATTCAATTCCGGCATTATAAGAATAATTTAGTTGGGATTCTTTATAATAAGGTAGTTCGAATTGAACTTTAAAATTTATTGAAGATTTTTCAGAAAGAATATATTTGTAGAAAATTCGAGCGGCTATATTCATATTTAAAAAATAATTATTTGTTAACTTTTTTTGATTGTAGCCAGGTATTACTGTTTCGTTCTTTAACATATCATAAGTATATATAGATTCAAATATTGAATATGTAGCGTTAGTAAAAAGTTCAAAACTTATTGTATTATCAATTTCATCTAATATTTCTTTTGTCGTTACAGGAGCAGGCAGTTCCTTTCGTTCGTATTCATCTTTTTTTAAATTAATCATTTCGGTTAACTCGGGAGGTATTATCGTTTTTCCAAGTTGGTTATTAAAATTTTTTGAATTATCAAAAGCAACTTTTGCCAAATCGAAATATCTTTTATTTCTACCAATTAGCATATTAAATGGCTCGATAAAATATTCAATTTCAGAATAATGAATCAAAGAATAAAGACCGGATTTCCTCCAGTTATAGACCGTTTCATTTATATTAGTAACTACAATAAAATCCTCTATAGCAAAGAAACAGCTATATTCTTCTTCTGAACCATCTTTTTTAATAATTTTTATTCTGCTTAATTTATCGAATGAATTTTTGGGCTTTGCAATTTTAAATATTTTACTTATTGCTTTATTATATGCTGCCCAATCATCAACATTTATTAAACTTTCATAGTTTTCAAAATATATCTTCAAATCTTGTAACATTTCTTCAGTGATTCTAATTGTAGTATCTTTGCTATTAAAATCATTTTTATATTTAATATTGAATACATAAGAAGTATCATCTTGAATTAACACGGCTTTTTCAAAACCTTGAATTGAAGGAAAAAGGAAAAAGTAATCACGTTCATAAGGGCTAATTTCGTCGCCAATACGTTCAGAAATAACAATAGAAGAAAATGACATTGAAACTAATACAAAAAACAGAATAAGGGTAAAATATATTGCTTTCATATTTTCACGGATTTAACTAATATAAATCGTCTTTTTAATTTTATTTAATATTCAATTTAATTAATTTTATTAATAAATAAAAATATTTTTATATTTGATAATATATTATAATGCGAAAAAAAATATAAAAGATTTTTTGTTTTTTTAAATCTCTTTCCAAAATTGAATTTGACAAGGAAGTGAAATCAACTAACTTACCTTACACATTATCTTCTTGAGTGTGGTATGGGTATGTTCTTAAATCGTTGGTCATTTCGACTACGCTCAATGACCAATTCCTGACAGCCAACAGCTAACTGCCGATAGCTGATAGCCGAAAGCCAAACTCCTAAAACTGCTTTTTATTGAAAATTAAAATTGAAATAAATACTAATAAAGCAGAAAATACAATGCTGGAAAGTATTGTAATTAAATAAGCATTTTCTAATTGAAGCATTGTCGGCAAATAAAGAATGAGCGAAGTGAAATTGCCGGCAACGAAAATAATTAGAATTATTCCCATTAAAACTGTTGGTGAGATTATTCCGATAAAAATACCAATGCTGCAAGAAACTGCAATAGAAGCTAAACTAAGTCCAAAGCTTTCAGCAGTCATAAGTAAAATATTTTCTGAAAGAGCAGAATTTTTTACGAAATCCAAACCAACACCGAAAGCAAGAGAAAGAATAATTGCTATTGCAGTGCAAAGAAACACAGCAAAGTATTTTGAAATCAATATGTCGCTTCGTTTAATTGGTCTTATTAAAAATAAATCATAAACTTTTCTCGAAATTTCATGAATAATGTTCACTGTAAGCATAATTGAGGCAAGCGTTCCACCAAAACTCGCAATAAGCGATGCAAAGAAAAAGCTGAAAGACATCTCCTTTGTGCTTGGTGTGAACCAGTATAAAATTAATGAAAGCAGTGGCAACCCAATCCACATCGCCACCATAACCTTACTTTTGTAAAATCCGTTAAATTCATCTGATAGCAAAAGTCCAAATTTCATTATTCTGCGCCTTTCACATAGTTTTCGTAAATTTCATCAAGAGTTGGAATGACCGGAGCAATTGAACGAATACGGCTTCCAGAGTGAATTAGTTTTTCGATTATTAAATGCGTAATTTCATCTAAATCAACCGTATTTTGAAAATGTAAAATATAGTGAGAATCTTTCTTTTCTTCAATTTGGTTCAAATCTGGAAAATCATTGAATATATCTTTACTTATTTCATTTTTTGAGAGTTTTATTTCCAATCTGTTTGCCTTATGAAGTTTTTCCATAAGTTCCGCTTTAGTGCCGGTAATAAGGATTTTTCCTTTATTTATAATGCCAATACGATTAGCAATGTCTTCAACATCACTTAATATGTGGGAAGAAAAGAAAACTGTTTTTCCCCGCTCGCTTAAATCTTTTAAAATAGCTTTCACACTTTGACGGCTCACTGGGTCAAGCCCATTTAGCGGTTCGTCAAGCACGATAAAATCTGGAGCGTGAATTATAGCTTGGGCAAGTCCAACCTTTTGAATAGTGCCACCTGAAAGCTGCTTGATTTTTCTGAAGCGGTATTCAGTTATTCCAAGCATTTCGAGTGTTTCCTTTATTCTTTTATTGATTTGGTTGTCTTCCAGACCAGATAATTTTGCGAAAGTAAAAAGCGCCTGGTTCACTGTTCGCCATTCCTGAAATGCAACATCTTGAGGCAAATATCCTAATAGCTTGTGAACGTTTAGAATGTTGTCCGGCATACGTTTTTCCTGAAAGAAGTAATCACCTGAAAAACTTTTAATAAGCCCTACTATTATTTTAATAGTCGTAGTTTTGCCGGCACCGTTTGTTCCGATATAGCCGAAAATCTCACCTTTTTTCAAATTGAGAGAAATGTCGTCGAGAGCTGCGATTTTTCGATAATATTTTGAAATGTTTTTTAATTCTAACATATTAATTTATAATTTTTCAACATCTTCTTTGCTTAATCCGGTTAAAGCTATTATTGTATCAATAGGAAGATTGCTTTCTTTTGCCTTGATTGCAATTTCCTTTGCTTTCTTAAGTTCGCCTATTTCTATTCCTTCAACTTTTCCATCAATATTACCGAGCGTATATGTCGATAAAAACATACTTGCCTGATAATGAAGTTCAAATTGGTAAGCGTCGTATATTTCCCGTTCTTCTTTGCTTAGTTTTAAAATATCTAATTTCCGTTTGGCTTCCGATAGACCTTTAGCGCTGAAGTTATCTTTTATTTCTTCATTTTTTAGGAAAAAGACCCATTCATCTAAAGTGTTTTTTGCTACGTCATCAAAATTATTTACTTTTATAATGTAATATTCCGGAAAGATTGAGGATATTTCTTCTTTTTTAAACAGAATTTTTTGTTTATCGCTTAATTTAAGAGAATCATTTTTGTTTAAGCCGATGAATTCAGTTTTACCCTTGTAAAGATAGTCATCGCCTTGTCCTAAATCGAAATAGACGATGTTTACTGAAATAATTTTTTTGATTTCATCAAATGGTTTGCCTTCTACTATATGGTCAACGACAAGTTTTGAAGTGCTGTAAAGCATTCTTTGCATAAAATCCATTTGCCGTTGGTTTTGAACTTCTATAATTATTAGCTCGCCTTTTGTATTTTCTACCAGGAGGTCAACACGGTTGAATTTCGAAATTGAAGTATCTTTATTGGATTCACTTTCAAGAAGTTGCTTAATTTTTATATCTTCTTTCAATAATTCAGAAAGGAAACCTTCCAAGATTCCGAAATTAGCTTTGCTTCGCAATATTTTTTTTACTGCCCAATCGAAACTAATTAGTTTTCTCATCTAACCTCCAGAATATATTCTTTAATCATATAGCAAATATAAATAAAACTATCAAAATAATTGAATAAAAAATTAACAATTAACAATTAATAATTAACAATTAATAATTAAATCCCCGTGCTTCCGAATCCTCCAGTTGACCGGACTGTTTCTGGTAAACTGTTAGTTAAATCCCATTCTATTTTTTCGTATTTTGCAATAACGAGTTGGGCTATTCTATCGCCATTACTAATAGTAAAAGAATTTTTACTGAAGTTAGCAAGAATGACTTTAATTTCGCCGCGGTAATCGCTATCAATTGTTCCGGGTGAATTCAGACAGAAAATTCCATTTTTTGCAGCAAGTCCGCTTCGTGAACGCACCTGACATTCGTATCCCTTAGGCAAAGCAATAGAAAGTCCGGTTGAAACAAGAGAAATACTTCCGGGAGCAATTTCAGCTGATTCGCTTAAATAAGCTGAAACATCCATTCCAGCAGAGCCGTCGCTCGCATAAAAAGGGAGATTTGGCTCAAAACCTAAATATGCTTTTTTTGTTATGTGTATGTTCAAAGCTACTCCTTTAATTTAAATGACAACCCGGACATGGCGAATCCATTCCACATTGCAAAGGTGCAGTATTATGGCTGTGGCTGCTTTTTACTCCGATATTTGCTGCTGCCATTAGTTTTGTTGACGATTTTGAATTGCATGACGGACATATTACATCATCAGAATTTTCTTTTACTTTATGAAATATTTCATATTTTGTGTTACATTCATTGCATTTATAATTATATGTTGGCATTTTTTCCTCAAAAAAAGTAAAAATTAAAAACGCAAAATAATACTCAATTTCCAGAATTCACAATTTTTCTTAATTTGCATAATTAAAAATTTAAATTTTAATATTATGTTAAAAAATAAATTCCCAAAAATAGTTGGAATACTGAACGTTACTCCGGATTCTTTTTCCGATGGCGGAAATTTTTTAAAATTTGATGATGCTGTTTCTCAGGCATTGAAATTACTGGAAGATGGAGCAGATATAATTGACATTGGTGGCGAAAGTACTCGCCCTTTTGCAGAGCAAATTGATGAAGAAACTGAAATTGAAAGGGTCATTCCTGTCATAAAAGCAATAAAGGAAAAAGCCCCAAATGCTTTAATTTCAATAGACACAACAAAATATGAAGTTGCCTATGAAGCAGTTAAAGCAGGTGCAGGTATGCTTAATGACATTAGCGGATTGACAAAAGATATTAGATTAGCTAAGCTTGCTGCCCAATTCGATTTGCATCTGGTTTTGATGCATATTCAGGGAACTCCAAAAACTATGCAAATAAATCCGGCTTATAAAGAAGACGTAGTAACTGAAATAATTGATTTTTTACAAAAGCAAATTAAACTTGCAAAAAGCTATGGAGTAAAACAAATTATTGCTGACCCCGGAATCGGCTTTGGCAAAACTGTTGAACATAATCTTGAAATATTAAAAAGAATTGATGAATTTGAAGAATTAGATGTTCCAATTTACTTAGGATTTTCAAGAAAAACTTTTATCGGAAAATTATTTAATATAGAAAATCCAGCAGAAAGAGATGTTCCAACGGCATTTTTCCATTCCCTGCTGCTAACAAAAAAAGTTGATTATATTAGGGTGCATAACGTAAAGTTGATTTCAATGCTGAAAAGAGTTTATGAGATAATTTAGTAACACAAATAAATAAATTTGGCTGTCTGATGTAGGTTTATAGTTACAGAACTCCTGACCCCAGGGCTGATACGTTCTTAAATTTTTACCACAAATCCAATTCCCCTCTTGAGAGGGGACAA
>DAIOVK010000107.1:0-3711 GCA_036759045.1 Kapaibacterium sp. (SeqCode)
ACACTATTGGCACAATGGAGCCGGGAAAAGGTTATTGGGTAAATCTCTCTTCAACAGTAACGCTAACTTATCCGGAATAATTTAGTTACTTTCAAAGATTCAATGAATACTAAGTTGCTTTCATAAATATATTTAAAATGTAATTTCGAACCACAAAATGAAGGAAGACCTTTATTTAAATAGAGATGACATAATTCTTATAAAATATTTGTGTAAAAGAAAATGTAAAATAAGGTAATAAGGTTTATTGATTTTGGGTGCTTAATTTCTACTAAGGTTTTCAAAAAAAATATGGTTTTACATTTTTCAACTAAAATTATTCTTTTAAAAAAAATCTAAACCTTATTTTTTCTAATAAACCTTAGTAGAAAAATATCAATATGTTGAAAAAAAACCTTATTAGCTTATTTTTCATTTTTTTACTCAAAAATTTGCTAAACCTTATGTCATTTCCATTTAAATAAAACACTTGCTTTACCAGGGGGGTCGAAATGAAAAGCATGAGAAATAGCGAACTACGAGGAGATAAGAGGTCTGTTATTACTCTTTATCTCACAATTATTAATGGCTTTGTATCAACTTTTCCATCTACTGTTAATTTATAATAATATTTCCCACTTGGCAAAGCTGAAGAATTCCACTGAATTGTGAAGTATAGATTAGCCGGAGCAATCGCATTGTAAAGAACTTTCACTATCTGCCCAAGTGAATTGGTTAGTTCTAATTTTATAAGTTTTTCTTTAGTTAAATAAATCTGGAAAAACGCAGAATTTCCAAATAAAGGATTCGGATAAGCAAGAGTTTCTATGTAATCGTCAGTAGCAGCAGAATCAATTGGATTGAAGATATTGTCTAAATCAAAGAAATGAATACCATTGCAAACGAACCAAACTCTGCTTTTATTCGCACTTTGTATTATTTCAATCTGATTTTCTTCTAATAAATTAATTTTATCTAAATTTTTATTAAATTTAACTGGGAAAAAATTAAAGTCTTTATTAGAAATGAGAAAATCATATTTTTCATTTACTAGTAAAAAATTATTTTTAGTATTCGCTCCGGAAATTGAAACAGGAAAATTAAAATATTCATGAAAGGATTTATCATTGAAATATTTCCAATTAATCCCTGAATCTTCAGTCAAAGCGAGAAATGAGCCACTTGTATCGTTGCAATAGGAATAGGCAGTGTTTTTATTCATATAAAAATTAGATACAGAAAAGCTATTTTCGTTTCCAGTCAAATTCCAGATATTTCCAAAATCAGTTGAATAAAAGAACCTTGCTTTATTAGTCGGAATATATATATTTTCGTATTGAGTAAAAGTTTTTGGGAGTTGAGGAGATTCATTTTCACTTAAACTAAGTCTTGGCTTACTCAGTTCCCATTTCAAGCCGCCATCGGTGCTTAGAAAAATTTGGAAATACGGAACGAAATACGTATTTGCAAGTATTATTCCATTCTTTTCATTGAAAAAATGAATTCTACCTATATTCCATATAGTTGGGAAATTTAATTCAATTTGTTCCCATGTGCAACCCTGATTTTCTGTTAACAATAAAAGATATGAGTTATCCTGTTTTTTTAAAGATATTAAAGCTGAATAATTAGAAATACCTTCAATCATTATTTCAGAAAATTCATTTCCTAAATTATTTAACTCATTAAAATATAATACATAATTTTCATCGCAAACAAAGGAAAAAGGAATATTACTTTTTGAAAAACCGCATACCCAAAGACAATTTTGATTTGGTGAAGAAATGCCGGATATTTTATTTTCATTAAACGAAAAACTATTTAAAGTTGAAATTTGATTTAATTGAGTGTAGTATTCATATCTCGGTACTAAACGAAGAGGAATATTTACTAACTGATAATTTATATAGTTATCTGCATTTATTGAAATTAGAAGTTTAGAATTTTTATAGTACCATTTTGCTTTTTCACTTACTTTTAACGTTACTTCAATGCTGCTTGCTTCGTTATGTTTAATTTGCTCTAAATAATAAATTTCAGGAGAAATTTCGAGCAATGAATCCATACTTTCAAATGTTATTTCGATATTATTTGCATCAGCAAGAAAGTTTTTAAAAGAAAATTTGTAAATTACTTCTGTATATCTGCTTAAAGTATCGCTACCATTTTTACTTGAAAAACTTATACATTCTATACCGGGAACAGGACTATCAAAAAAATCATTTCTATTATTTTTTAAAGAAGCAAAACTATTGGCTTTTCCAAAAAAGTTTTTTTTGTCAAAAAGATTTCCTAAGAGATTGAACGAATCTGAACTTGAGCGAATTTGATGGCGGATTTGTTCTGGTGCCCAGTCTTTATGAATTGATTTGATAAGGGCAGCAATTCCGGCACAGATTGGAGAAGAAAGTGAGGTTCCGTTTACTTCTTCATACTTATTATTAGGTGAGGTTGTTAAAATTGAAATTGCTGGTGAGTAATTAGTTATTGGAATACCGTAATTTGATAAATCTGCCGGTTTTTTGCCATCAGTACCACCTACATACAAAACGTATTTGCTATTTCTAATGTATATATCATCTTCATTAATACATTCAGAGGAATTTCCGGCAGCAGCAACGATTAAACAGCCCATATCAGTAACCTGACGAATCACATCAAATTCAAAATCGCTTCTTCCCAGCCCGAGCCAACTGCAATTGATAATGTCAGCACCTAGCATAGCTGCATATAAAATTCCTTCGCTTGCTCGCCACCCAACTCCATTATCACTTTGAACCTTAATCGGAAGGATTTTTGTGTTGAAGCCAATTGAACTTATTCCGATTTTGTTGTTTGTTGTTGCAGATGCAGCACCTGCAACATTTGTTCCGTGAAAAAAAGGAGAATATTCAGAATTTATTCTGGTATCGTTATCTTCCCTGATAATTCCTTGCTGTTCTTCTTCGTAAGTTACATCAGATAAAAAATCCCAACCGTGCCAATCATCAATTTTTCCATTTTCGTCGTCATCAATTCCGTTGAACCGCTTATCATTCCTATTGAAATCAAGCCCAAATTCACCCGGATTCTGCCATATATTGTTTACTAAATCTTCGTGTATATTATCAATTTCTGTGTCGATTATTGCAATAACTATATTGCTGTCTCCGGTAGTGATATTCCATGAATCTGTTGCAAATATTTCACTTAAATATTTTTGTTTTGAAAATAGTGAATCATTTGGAATACTTTGTAAAATCGGTTTATATACTGGGCTGGAGTATTCTATTAGATTGCTTTTAGATAATATCTTTGAAAGATTAAGCGGTGAAATCTTATTTTTATATCTGATTTCATAAATTCGACTTAAACCATATTTGTCATTAAAATGGGATTTATTGTTTTGAAAGAAACTGAATTTTTGTTTTACAGAAATAATATCTAAGGGCTTAAGCAACTTATTAAGTTCTTTATTTTCAAAAGCAATGCCAGAGCTAATCTGTTGCTTTTCTTTTGTCTTTAATATAATTATGTTTTCAAAAACAGAATTATTTTCATTTGAATGAAGTGGATTCGCAAAAGAAGAAATTTGGATTAAGGAAAAAAGAGCCAAAAATAAGAAGAAATATTTCATTGCTGATTAGCATCAATTTTTTGTTCGACCATTCTCCAAATCTTTTGACAGGGGAAGTAGTTTTCAAAAAGCTGTTTTCCGATAATCAAAGAATCAATTGCATTATATTCACTTTT
>DAIOVK010000107.1:3811-8255 GCA_036759045.1 Kapaibacterium sp. (SeqCode)
AGCAGCATTTCACATTCCAGACGACTTTTAAATTTAGAAAAAACCTGTATCGGAATGTCTAATGCCTGAGAAATATAGCTTATAGAATTTATATTTAATTGATTATTAATTTCTGAAAACGAATCTAAGTCTATTATGTGTATTGATTTAGAATTTTCATTCCTTAAGAGTTTAATCAATGCAATAATGTCATTGGATAATTCCGAATAAAAGCGTTCTGTGCCTTGTTCACCTTGAATACAATCACAACAAACACCTTGTGTTAAATTTATTGAAGGAATTACAAGAAGCATTTAACTCTCCGTTAATTATTGATAATTAATTGAAATAGAACGCTATTAGATTCATTACTTACAACAATAATGAACAATCCGTTTTCAATATTTTTCAAATTAAATAATATTTTTCCAATAACAAAGGATTTATTTTCTTGAGTAATAATATCTTCATAAACAATCTCAGCATCTAATCTTTTATTTCCAAATATATCAAATACTTCTGATTTTATATTGAAATCAGAGTTATTTTTCGCTTGACCTATAAAATCAATTTGAGCAATTGACTGAGCTGGATTTGGATAGGGCTGGCTCGTTACAAATCCTTTGGAATAAAGCCGAAGTGTTTCTAATTTTATTTGTGTATTGCAATTTCCCTCGCCAAAATAAATATTCGGAATACTGTATGTTTCAAGTGGAATAATATGACCGGAGCAAATATCCGGACAAAGTACTGTGTCTCTGATTACTCCGAGTTTTGCCGGAGAAACGCAAATCTGGATTTTTTTGCTTGAATACGGTTCTATTGTTATTGGAAATTGGCTAAGTGGAATCGAAAATTCAGTTCCATAAAATAAATACAAATCATTAATTACGCTGTAGTTCTGGCTTTTGTTATATATTTCCAAAGAATCGCAATTTAGTGTTATTATGTTTGTTGAATCAATTATAAAAATCTCCTTTTGTGGCAGATATTTAATGACTAAATGGTTAGAATCTTTTTTTATAACTGCCTCAAAAATTGGGCTTTCGCCCCGGCAGCCATTGCTATCAACGACTACTACTCTGTATTTTCCGGATTCAGAAATTTTTCCGTAAGTGTTATCATCTGCTTGTAATTCATTTCCAAATTCATCGAACCATTTATAGCTGACATAGTTTTCTTCAGTTTTCAAAAGCAAATAATCCTCATCACAAATTAGTGAATCATCATAATATTTAATTTTTGGCTCTGGCAGTGGATTAATTTTTACATAGTAATCATTTCTTCCTTTGCACCCATTGGAATCAATAACAAAAAGCTGGTAAAGCCCTTCTTCCTTAACTAAAGTGTTTTTAGTAGTATCGCCTGTTGACCAGTAATAAGACAAGTAATTATTTCCAGAAAAAAGAATAGTGCTATCACCAGTACAAATCTGATTTCCTTCTGTTGATTGAATTGGAGGCACTGGCTCTTGATGAAAAAAAACTTCAATAACATTTGAAGTAGTACTATCACATTCGTCATTTGCAGCAATTAAATAATATTTTCCGGGTTTGTTTACCCAAATATATCGATTTTTAGAACCGTTTGACCATTTATATTGTTTGTAATCTTCTTTAGGATATAGCATTACACTATCTCCTTTGCAAATATAATTATCGCCCCAAGCAAGGATTTCAGGATTTAGTATATTTATTTCAGCAGTTCTGTAAACACCTCTGCCAACAACAAAGCCGAGAGTATCGTTAACAAACCAAATATCATCAAGATTGTTGTTTTTATCAATACCGCAATTTTTATTTATCCATGTTTTTCCCCCGTCAATAGTAAAAAGAACAAGAGAATTCCAGCCGCAAGCCCAACCACGTAGAGAATCTAACAGGAATGTGCCATACATGGGCTGTCCTGTTACCCATTGCAACCAATTATTCCCGTTGTTAGTAGTAAACCTAATTCCGCCTCCACTTGAACTGCCAGAACAACCGAGAGAATAAGGGACTAAGAAAGACTGATTATAATTAGTAATTTCTTCCTGCCAATCATTATCTCCACTTATAGAAAAAATATCCCATGAAAAACCGCTGTCAGTAGTTTTCCAGATTCTTCCGCTACTAGAAGCGAAGCCAGTTCCATCATTATATATTATAAAATCAGCTAAGCCAGAGTTAAGTTCGAAACCTTTAAAAAGTTTCCAGGAAATTCCTCCATCAGTTGTTCTGTAGAAATTCTGATAATCATCGTTACAGCCACCTCCGATAACTCCGCCATTATCTTCATCTAAAAAGTAACATCCCCAAAGTATATTTGCAAACAATGGAGAAACGTCAAACCAGGTTATACCACCGTCAGTTGATTTAAAAATATTTGAATTTCCGGAAGTATAACCAACAAGTTCATTTGCAAAATGAATACTTTCTAACTGGTCAACTCCGAAAATAGTAGTGCCTTCCCATGAATTACCACCATCAATTGTGCGAATCACTTTGCCATTAAAACCACAAATCCAGCCATACTGCGGGTTTGCAGGAAGAAAAAAAACATCAAGCCAGTAATTATCAACATAACCTATTTCTATATTAGTAATTTTTTCCCATTGAGATTGCAAACAATTAGTGCTAATCAGAAATATGAAAATTGAGAATATTACTGTTATATTTAAAGTATGTCTAATCATTTCATATTTAAGTATTTGCAAAAGTATAAAAAAAATTATACGACATCAGCTTTCATAACTAATTATTAATTTTACTACTTGAATTTTCCAAGAAAAATATTTTTATTTTTAAAAATTTAATTCTTGTCAATTTCTCAAATTATTATCATATTGAAAGCGTATTAATTTGAAATTAATAAATTCATACTTTTTTAAAAGAGTTATAAAAAATATACTTATAAATAAATTATTAAAACTCAAACTTTTAAATACAAAAGCTTAAAATTTTAGCAAAGTTATTTAATTTAAAACGAAAATGCAAGGAAATTTTTATGTTAGAACTTTTCCCAGCTGTTAAAGATGAAATTTTTCCAAAAGTAAAGACAAAATTTAATAGTATTAACGATGAATTAGCTCAAAGCAAGTGGAAAGAATGTCTTGAAGTAATCAAAGATAATGTGCCGTCTCAGGTATATCTTACTTGGTTCGAGCCAATACAGGCACTTAGGTTAAGCAATGACAAATTAGTTGTTAAAGTTCCATCGCAGTTCTATTGCGAATGGATTGAAGAGCATTACTATCCACTGCTCGAAAAAACTATAAAAAAATGCTTAGGGCATGACGGTGCATTGGAATATGAAGTTGTAATTGAAGAAACTGGCGATACTTTAGAAGAAAGGACAATTAAAATGCCTGCTTTCAAGTATCCTCAAAATAAAGCTGAAGTTAAAACTAATTCAGATGACAGTGCATTTGAATTTACTTCATTTTTGAATCCGCGCTATACTTTCGAAAATTTCATACAAGGCGACAACAATCAGTTCGCAAGTTCTGCCTCTATTGCAATTTCTGATAATCCGGGAACAACCCGTTTTAATCCCCTTATTATTTATGGCGAAACCGGGCTTGGAAAAACTCATTTAGTCCAAAGCATTGGGAACAGGATTATTCAGAACAAAAAGGCAAAACGCGTACTTTATTCTACAAGCGAACGCTTTGCTATGGAATTCATTAATTCTATTCAAAATAATAAAATTAATGAGTTCACAAATTTTTATCGTAGCGTAGATGTGTTGATTATTGATGATATTCAGTTTTTCCAGGGAAAAGAAAAAACTCAGGACAATTTCTTTCATACTTTCAATGCAATCCATCAAGCCGGGAAGCAAATAGTTCTAACAAGCGACAAACCACCGCGGGACTTGCATGATGTAGATGACCGCCTTATCTCACGTTTCCAGTGGGGACTTATAGTTGATATTCAGCCACCAGACTACGAAACACGTATTGCAATTCTGCAGCGAAAAAGCAAAGATGAAGGTATTGAACTGCCATGCGATGTCCTTGATTACCTTGCAAAGCATACTACAAGCAATGTTCGGGAACTCGAAGGCACATTGATTAGCTTAATTGCTAAGCATACATTTGAAAGAAAAGAACTGAACGTTGATTTAGCTAAGGAAATAATTCACGGTATTGCTTCTGTTAAAGAAAAGGAAATTAGTTTAAATACTATAAAAGAAATTGTTGCTGCTCATTTTAAATTAACGGTTGATGCCTTGGACTCCAAATCAAGGAAACAGGAAATTGCATTAGCCCGGCAAATGGCTATGTATTTGACAAAAGAATTTACTCAACTTTCTTTAAAGACAATCGGTAAGCAGTTTGGCGACAGAGACCATACTACAGTAATCCATTCCTGTAAATCTATTGTAAATTTGATTTCTACTAATCAAAATATAAAAAATTCTTTTCAAGCTCTGATTTCTAAAATAAAAAGATAATTTTTCTGAAGTTCTAATAATTGTCATT
>DAIOVK010000108.1:0-8196 GCA_036759045.1 Kapaibacterium sp. (SeqCode)
AAAGAAAAGATTGATTTTGAAGATGTAATTGAATTAAGCAAAATTTCAACTTCACTTTACGAAACAATCAATTTACAAAAAGAAATAGATGAGATATATCCAAAAGTAATAGACGAACTTATTATTAAAACTGAAAGAAAACCTTGATAGATACACACGCTCATATAGATACAGAAGCTTTTGACGAAGATAGAGAAGAGATGCTTAAAAGGGCATTTGATTCCGGATTAGAAGCAATACTTATTCCGGCAATAGAGCCGAAAAACTTCGACAACCAATTAGCAATAATTGAGAGTAATGAACGTCTTTTTGGCGGAATGGGAATTCATCCTCATAATGCTTTGGAAGTAAACGTTCGCACTCTTGAAAGAGTTGAAAAATTATGTCAAAGCAAAAGAATAGTTGCAATCGGTGAAATTGGAATAGATTATTACTATGATTTCGCTCCAAAAGATGTGCAAATCTACGCATTTGTTGAGCAAATTAAAATTGCAAAAAGGAATAATCTGCCAGTCATAGTTCATAACAGGGAAGCCGATGAAGATATACTTAGTATCTTAGAAAAAGAGCAAGATGGGACTTTAAAAGGGGTTTTGCATTGCTTTTCGTCTGACGTTAAAACAATGGAAGCAGCTGTCTCTCTTGGTTTCAATATTTCTTTTACCGGGAATATTACTTTTAAAAAAACGCATTTAGTTGAGGTAGTTGAAAAAACACCACTAGAAAGAATTATGCTTGAAACAGATTCGCCATATATTTCGCCGGTTCCTTTACGGGGGAAACGAAATGAACCAGCTAATCTTTTTCACATAGCAAAAAAAATATCAGAAATAAAATTAAAAAAAATTGAAGAGGTAATCTCAATGACTACACAGAATGCAAAAAATCTGTTCAAAATATTATCAATTATTTTGTTTTGCTTAGTAATGCCTGTTTTCCTTTCTGCTCAGGATATGAAAATTGAAGAAGTGTATGATGAAGAAGAAGAATATTTCAATCCTTATGCAAAATTCATTGGCTTTGGTCCATACATATCAACAAATACTATAGTTGATACCTATTACAAAGACATCGGTGAGCAGGATATTTCTTACGACGGAATATTTACTCTTGGCGGTGCAGTTTCATATTCACCAGTTGATTATCTAATCCTTGAATTAAGCTATCTTTATTCAAAGAATAACAAAACCAAAGAAAAAAAAGAATTGGTTCTCGGTCCTAATATTCATCATACAATAGAATTTGCTGGCAAATGGATACCAAATCCAAACAGTAAAATTAATTTCTTCGGAATAACAGGTGTCTCTTTAATCCTCAATTCTTTCAACAATGGTAGCATCCGTGAAGACAATTCCAGTAGATTTGCAATTAATACTGGATTAGGACTTATTACCAATATACCAATAAAAGATATTGGGTTGTTCAATGTCGTTTTAGAGTGGAGGCTGAATTTTATTCTCGGAAAAACTGATGTTGCTTATTACACTAAATTTGACCCATATTTCCCTGATGAAAATATAAGCACAGCTCCTGTTTCTTCATTCTTTTCAATGCCGAGAGCTGGAATTGTATGGTATCCAAATTTTTAGTGTAGTGATTATACAAATATAATATCTTTATTATTATAATCATTCTCAATTGTAGTGAAAAATCTATTCAACCATCGGGTTAACCCGATGGTTGATACGTTCTCTTATAGTCATACTATCAGCAAGCTGATAGCATGACAAGAGATATGTCATGCTATCAACTTGTTGATAGTATGACTGAAAAGCACTGTTTCAGAATAACGCTTTTAGTACTGTCATCTCCATTTAAAGAAATTGTCTTTCTTTATCGTTGATTAAAAATGAAAATAAAAGTATAAAAAATTTTGTGTTTAAGCATTATTTTGTTAATTTTATAATATTTAAATTATGTGCATAGTTGAAGAACATCAGGATATGGAAAAAAACGAAAATAGTATTTATTTAGATTCTATTAACAAGTATAAAGAATTGAAAAAAGAATTTGCTTCTGTATTTTCAGAAATGTTCTTTTTAGAAAATACATACCAGCAAAATTTAGAAGCATATTATTTGAGTGAAATAGGTCTGCTTCTTCTTGATTTTCAAAAAAAAGAGTATGAAGTAGATTTTTTAGAGCGTAAAATTAATTTTATTATAAATACTCCAAATGGCGCTGCTTATTATAATTTAGCTTTTGTTGATGAAATCATTAAAAAGGAAATGAGCGAAAAAGAAAAACTTATAACTGATTTTGAAGAAGTTATAAATAAATCTAATTCACGGCTCGTAAATTTGCTTTCACCAGAAGAAAGTGAAGATGTTCATAAGATATTTCCAGAATTAGTTGAGCATATTTATCCTAAATTACAAATTGAGCAAACTGATGATTTGAAAAATACCTGGAATGAAATAGTAAATTTTTTTAAGGAAGGAAAAATTAACGAAATTAAAAAAATTTATTCAACTATTGATTTTGCAAATAATGATAATAATTTAAATATTGAGCAGTTAGAAGCAGAAATCGTTCGTGTAAAAGAGTTAATAACTAATTTAAACAAAGAAATTGCAGAAATAAAAAGCAGATTTCCATTTACATTAATTCCTTTATTTACCGATGCAAATTTGCTTGCAGATGAAGTTGCCAAATACAGCAATGGTATAAATCAACTAACTGAAAAAAAATACATTTTAGAAAACAAGTTTTATAATTTAACAGTTCTTAACGATTACGGAGCAATAAATCCGAATTAAAATAACTCACCAATCAATTCCCCTCTTGAGAGGGGATAAAGGGGTGTGTTCTTTAATATATCAGACATCCTTACTTACTTTAGGAAAACCTATTTGAATTAACTAAAAATATGTTAATTGATGAATACATAGAATATTGGTTAGATAATGCTTAAGATGATTTATTAGCAGCATTTGATATTTATAATGCTAAAAGATATAATTGGGCTTTATTTATTGGTCATTTAGCATTAGAAAAAGTATTGAAAGCACTTTTCATTAAATCTAATAATGACTCAATACCACCTAAAATACATAACCTATTGAAATTAATTAAAATTATCAAATATTGAAATTTCTCTGGAACAGGCAGAATTTCTGATTGATGTTAATAGATTTCAGTTGACTTGTAGATATCCAGATTTTAAAGATGATATCTATAAAATTGCTAATCAAGAATTTACATATAATTATTTAGTAAAAATAAAAGAGATGTTTTTATGGCTAAAATCCCTGATGAAATAAAAGAAATTATACAAAAATTTATTGATGAGGCAAGCAAAAACAATATTCATATATCTAAAGCGATTTTATTTGGCTCTTATGCCAATGGGACGCAAAATGAATGGAGCGATATTGACTTTGCTGTTGTTTCAGATGATTTTACCGGAACAAGGTTTTATGATTGGGACTTACTAAAGAAAGCAAAATTTGCTGTTTCTTATGATTTATCTCCCATTCCATACAAAACTGAAGATTTTACTCCAGATAATTTATTTGTAAAAGAGATTTTAAAAACCGGTATTAAAATTATCTAATACATTATTCTTTTTCTCTTTCGGGGAAGTTTATTTAATGTTGGTAATTAGTAGAAAAAATATTAAACTATAGCTAGACCATTAAAATAATAACAATCTTGTCATTCTGAACGAAGTGAAGAATCTCACGACTCATTGCTAACACAGAATTTGAGATTCTTCACTTCGTTCAGAATGACATTCAAAAGTATGCAATTAATGCGGTAAAACACTATAGCTCATTAATTCGGAGCTAAATATGAATAAATCAATACTTCTTTCTTTTATTCTTTTTTTAAATTATTTTTTCTTGTCAGGTCAGGAAATTGTCGTTAGCGAATATTTCAATAAGACCACTTCCCCAAATGGTGAGTGGACCGAATTGCTTGTTATTGCAGACAATTTGAATATTACTAACTACGTCATTCGTGACAATTCTTGGAGTTCATCGCTAACTTCATGGCAAGGCGGAGTTAAATTCAAAAACGAACAAATATGGCAGAATTTACGCGCTGGAACTATTATTGTTATTAATCACCGTGGAAATGTAATTATTGACGATGATGCCTCTGATGGTTATATTGAAATCGGTGCAGAAAATACTACTTATTTTGAAAAAGTCGTGTTTTGTGATGGCTGCACTATAAACAACTGGGCAATAGTTGCATTGAGCATTAGCCAGGATGGCGAAATTATGCAAATAATCAATACTAATGGCGAACACGTCCATTGCTTGGCTCATTTCCCAAATGAAATGGGGGAGTGGCTACTGCTTCCAAATTCAAAAATTGCTCATCAAGGTGCAATCAGCGGAAACACTTCTCTTTGCGTTGTTCCAGCTATAAATTTAAGTGCATATTCAATCGGAGTAAGCAATGAGCAAACTTCATATTCTGACCAGTTCATTACAAAAGGAAAACCGAACAAAAGCCCAACATCAACAGATGAAAACCAAATATTTTGGAGAGAGCTAAGGCAACCAGTTTGGAATAGCCCGGCACTATCAGTAGCTGTTGCTGCACATTCCGTTTTATTAAATTGGAATTCTGCTATTGATAACAACCCAAATGATAATATTCAGGGATATTTGATTACGCGTTGCCCAACAGAAGACATCGCTACTGCACTTAATCCTGAAGATGGAAAGATTTTTCAAGTTGGGGATTTACTCGGTTCGGCTGTTGTTTTAGCCCATACAAATGAACTTACATATACAGATTATTTTTCTATAAATTGTGGCGAATCGTTTACTTATAGAATATTTGCATACAGATATTCCGCTGATAATCTTGGCGAAGACGCTTTGCCAACAAATGCCCGAGGCAGAGCTTACAACGAAGTTAATTTTGCTGAAAATACTGCAACAAAACCAATCCCCGATACTCCCATAATTTCTGTTGAAAACAATAAAACGAAATTCTGCGAAGGGGATAGTTGTATTATTTCAGTGAGCAATCAAGCAGATATTTTGGAATACGAACTGTATTTAAATGGCAATTTAAAAGAGTCTTCAAATAAGAATAAATTTTCGGTAAAAGAAGCTGGTTTATATTCAATAAAAATAATTAACTCATTCAATTGCAGTGCTTTATCTAACGAAGTGTTAATTGAAGTAGTTGAATATCCTATTGCTGAAATTCAACTAAATTTAAACCAAGTATCAGAAAACGTATTATACAAAATATGTGAAGGTGAAAATCTTGAACTAACAGCAGCAGGAGGCAACTCTTTCGAATGGTTCAGAAATAATATTCCTTTAAATACAAATCAGCCAAATTTATTAATAAGCGATGAAGGCGAATACTTTTGCATTGTATCAAATGAAAATTTGTGTAGCGACACTACTTTTTCAGTTGAATTAAAATATAAAAATGATAATTTCAACATAAATCCAAAAAATATAAAATTTGAACTTTCAAGCAAAGAAAATATTCAGAAAAAATCTTTCAATTTAATAAATGAAACATCAGATACTATAATCATGCAAGTTTTGAAAACAGCTAACCCACCATTTACTTTAAATTCTGATTTGGTATTTGAAATTCCACCTTTAAAAAATATTAATATGGAAATTAGCTTTGAAACAGAATTTTCTGGTTATTATAATGATTTCATTGTATTTCAAAGTGAATGTGGTAAATTAGACACATTATTTTTAAATGGAGTAAAAAATGGGGAAGGGCTTATAGTTTCTACAAACAAACTTGATTTTGATTTGCTTTTAATCTGCGATACATCTGGAGTGATTAAAGAGTTTACTTTAAACAATCCTTCAATGGAAAATGCAACAATAAACGATGTTAAAATTTCTCAACCTTTTGAATTGTTCGAGCCAGCAATTCCTTATGAACTAAACAGCAATGATTCAATAAATTTCAAAGTAAAATTAACACCACAAATCGAAGGTATTTTAAATGAAAAACTTATAATGTATTATACAGTTGGAATTATTGAGGATTCAATAATAATTGATTTAACAGGGCAGGTTACAGAACCAAAATTCTTAATTTTTCCGGATTCACTGATTATACCAACAATTTTAGAAGGAGTTAATTTCTTAGATACAACTTTTGTTATTAAAAATACTTCAAACATAGCAATAGAAGTAAATTTGGAATCAAACACTCCCGAGTTGGTATATTCAGATTTTCCTATTATTTTAGACCCTGATGAACAAAAGGAAATAAATTTGAGAATAACTCCGGGCGAGTTTGGTGAATTTGAATTTACTTCAATTTTTAAAGAAACTCTTTGTGAAAACAATAAGCAGCTATATATTACTGGAAAAAAGGAAAAAGCAGATTTTTACTTTTCAGTGGCTTCTCTTGACTTCGGCTCACATATTAGATGTAATGAAAATATTTCTGTAAGGAAGAATGTTGTTTTATATAAATTATCAACTTCAGACGATTTAAAAATTTCAAGATATGAAATTTCAGATGGTTTTATGTTTTTAAGTGAAATTGAAGAAAAATTAAGCGATTCAACTATATTAGAAATTGAATTTAATCCCAATACTGACGAAGAATATTTTGGATACTTAACTCTTTATATTGAACCTACAAATCAAACCATTCAGCTGGTTTTAAAAGGGGAGCAAAGTTCAATTTCTTTTGATTACGAAAAAGTATTGAATTTTGGCTTTATTACCTCTAAAGACAGTTCTGTGTTAGAGTATTCATTAATCAATACCAGCAAATTTCCAATAGAAATAAATAATTATTCAATTTCAAATTCAGCTTTTACCTTAACAAATGATTCAATCTTTCCTTTTACTCTTGGAGTCGATTCGCTGATTGTGTTTAATTTAGAGTACAGGAATACCCAGGATTCCAAAGATACAGCAGAGTTTAAACTAAACATTGAAAGCCCTTGCGATACTTTAATAACTTCTACATTTTTTGGAAGATGCGTTCATATAAAACCATTTGTTTTTGAAGTAAAACTTCCAGATACTTCTTCTGTTCCTAATTTAGATTTTAGAATACCAATTAGCATAATCTCAAAAGATACATCAAGGAGATTAAGTGATGCTTACATAAATGGCTTTTCCTGTGAAATTGATTTCGACCCGACTTTGCTTTATCCGATTGAAGCTGCTTTTTCTGAAAATAATTTTATAAATGGCGTAATAGATGAATTCAACGAAGAATCGCCCGGTAGCTTAAAAATCAAAGCAGAAATTTCAGAATCAAAACTCATCCTTGATGGAGAATTTATTGTTGTAAAATTTAAAACATTAGTTGGTAATAAATATAATTGTGATTTAATACTTCGTAATTCTGAATTAACATCAAAATTAAACATAAACACTGAAAACAAAAACGGAACTTACAAGCTAATAAATGATTACTTATCAACTTCTGGCGATAGCTTAAAATTAGAAATTTTAGGTAATCAGCCAATTACTGAAGAAGTTCAAATTTTATGCAATATTATATCGGAAGACCTATCTACACTTAAAATTTTCAATCAATTTGGCCAGGAAACAGACATTTTATTAAATCAAAGCATTGCCTCGGGTAAATATTATTTTAGAATAAATCCAAATGCTTTTGGAACGGGAATTTATTTCGTAATTTTGAATAATGGAAATTTAACAAAAAGAATTTCGATTTTAATAGTGAAATAAAATGAGTTCAAATAATAATATATCTTTTGGTGGAAATTTAAGATTAAATATATTTAGAGTATTAATTCTAATATTTGCATTGGTTTACATTGGCAGATTAGCACACCTTCAAATAGTAAAAGGAAGTATTTATCGTCTCGAAAGTCAGGCACAAGCTGTGAAAGAAGAAATAGTTGAGCCATTCCGGGGAAATATTTACGATAGAAATGGAAAGCTAATAGTCCACAACGAGCCATCATACACAGTTGCAATTACAATAAGCGGTTTCAGCAAAGACACTGCCTCACAAATCCTTTTAGCAAGTTTATTGGGTATTGATACTTCTGAAATTAGTAAACAACTACAAAAGTATTCAAAAGAATCTCGATACAAACCAATCAAGATGTTTAAAGATGTAGGTATTGAAAAAGCTGCACTCGTTGAAGAATATAGCGATATGCTGATAGACGTTCAAATAGTTGTTGAATCCAAACGACTTTATCACGATAATATTACTATGTCGCACTCTCTTGGTTATGCCCGACAGGTT
>DAIOVK010000109.1:0-8195 GCA_036759045.1 Kapaibacterium sp. (SeqCode)
ATGAATTATTTAATATAATGCACTATTTTCGTGCCATTACTCTCAAGAGGGGAATACGTAAGGTGAGTTAATAACGTTGAACAAAAGTGATGGATTCTGACATTCGTCAGAATGACAATTCTAGAACTCCTCTGAATATCAATTAACTCCAGTTTGGAAATTTGAAAGAGTCAAATTTTGCTCCTGGTAGAACTCTTAAGTATAAAGGTTCTTTATTTACATCTACTTTAATCCACTTGTCATTAACCCCGTATTGATTCATATAAAATCCTTTTGAAAAGTTGAATCCCTGAATAAAATCACCTTCAAGAAAATCAATGTCCCATTGTGTATAGTCACCGTTTATGAAAAGCATAGCTCTATCTTCCAAAAAACCTATTATAGAAGTTGTTTCCTTTAATTCTGAAAAATCTAATATTTGCCCATTTTTAAGGTTTTTATTCCATACTAGAGCTGTATAGCCAAGATTGAAATAACCATCAATTTTTGAACTGTTACTCATAAATAAACTCATTGGGAAAGATTCATTAACTTCGATACTGAATGTCTTATTATTTTTATTTATGCTTCCAATACCATAAACTACAGCTTTTTCTTCAATATCAGTTTGCCAAATAAATACGACCTGAGCACCGGATAAATCCTGGTTGCTTATCGTTGGGTCGAATGTTATGTTACCTGTTACAACTATATTGTTTGTTATATTAATCTCCGGCTTATAAGTTATATCCGATACAATACCATCAAGACTCACTCTTATTACTAACTTACTATCATCTAAAGCAACTATTGTTGTTGTATCTTCCTGAATACCAGACTTAATTAGAAGTTTATTCTTTTCAAAATCAGCACTCCAGTTTCTTGACTCAAGCTCACTATCAATTGTAAGCACATTCATTGACTTATCAATGTTGAATTTCATCTTCTTCAATTCTGAAATTTTACTTGTTGATGATGATTCGAATACCCACACATATTTAGTTAATATGCTTTCATTTGGGTTTGTGATTACCGGATTTACTGTACTTTCAGTACACGAAACTATAGTTAATACTAAAGTTGCAAGGATTCCAAAAAATATATTTTTCATTTTTTTCCTCATTTTTTTTTATTAATTAATTTATGAATTTTTAGTTTTTTTCATTAAATTTTCTTCCGCGGATATCGAAAATCTAATTATTAAAATCTATAAGAAATTCCGTAATAAAAACCTATTTTTCCAGTTAAATCTTCTTTCTTATTAAAACTGGAAATGCTTATTGTAGATTCTAATCCAAAGTTTAATCCTAAGTGATAATACGGGAACCAAATAATTCCCAAACCAGCTTTTCCGTAAAATCCAATTTTTGATGCACCCAGCAGCAATCTAACTTCAGAATCAATATCGTATTCTTCTGATAAAGTTAACATATTATAATCGAAATTGACCCCATAGTAAGTCAAAGATGATACTGGATAAATGTTTTCGTCTGATTCTTTTAAATAGATTGGATATGACTCCTTGCCGATTGTAAAACCAGTTTTTATTTTATCAGTTAATTGATACTTAATTCCCAAAGAAAAATTATTTATAAGTGGTTGTTCAGCAAATATCCCATCGCGAGCAGGTAAATACTTTATTGCATTTATTGAGTTTAAATTTAGCAATAACCTGCTCCAAAAGTTATTATTATATATTGAATTAATAGTTACAGTATTATTCAAAATGCTATTTAAAGTATCTGCTGTGATTATAGAATTAAGTTTTATACTTTCAGAATTAATATTTTGTTTTGATACAATTTGTTGTTCAATCACAGTTTCTGGTTTGATTTCTGTTTTGGTTAAATCAATTACTGGGGGAATATTATTCTCAAACTGCTTTTCAACATTCTTAACAATAATTCTATCCTTATAAATAGTATCAGTCAGAAAGACAGTATCTTTAATCATTGACAAATTTGCATCAGCATTTTGGTACAATTTACTTTCTGATGTTTTATTATTATCAAGATTATTATTAAAAAGACTATTCATTAAAAAGTATGTAAGCAAAGAACCAATTAAAGCAGATATAACGGAGTATAATATACTAATTTTGAAAATAGAAGATTTAGCTCCTGTAATAGCTAAAGGAGCTATAGCTGCGCTGCCAATGCCGACAGCAGAAAAGATTTTATTGCTAACAGCAGATGGCACCACTGTGTTATTAACTTCCTGAAATGCTGTATTTTTAACAGATATTGCATTTTGTAATTCATTTTGCAATTGGGAATCTATGCTCAATTCTCTGAACAATACTGATTTCTCAGCTTCAGTTGCTTCACCATCAACAAAAAGGTTGATTAAATCGCTTGGTGATAAATCATTTATGTTATTGTTCTTAATCATTTTCTTCTCTTATATTTTTGTTTATTCAAAAATTGGTTGTAATAATTCCTTTAATCTTCGTTTTGCTCTAACTAATCTGTTTCTTACTGTTGTAACCGGCACCTCAAGAATATCAGCTATTTCGTTGTAGGATAATGAATGAAATAATTGCAAAATAATAGCTTCTCGGTATTCATCATTTAACAGTTCAATCGCTGAGTTTATTGCTTCTATTTCACCAACATCATCTTTTGTCTTTAAATAATCGTTCAAGTCAAATTCTTCTATGTTAACTAAAACTTGCTTATTATCCCTTTTAAAATTAAGGCATAGATTTCTGGCAATTTTGAATAAGTAACTTTGAACATTACTTATTTGATTGCCACTTTTAATTGAATTGTAAAATCTTACAAACACATCTTGATAGACATCATCAACAAAATTTTGGTCTGGAATAGCTTTCTTACAATAGATATATAACTTCCTTGAATATCTCTCGTATAGCTCAATGAAAGCCAAATCTGAGTCTGGTTTTGTGCCTGCTATTATTTCAACAAGCTTGTTATCTTCTATTATTTTAAATTTATTCACTTCTTCTTTTTGTTTTTCAACTTCAAATTAAAAGACACAGTTATTTTTAGTTTGTTTCACTAACAAAAAATATTTTTAATTTCTATGTCAAAAGCAATGCCAATAGTGTAAAAGATTGATTTAAGATACAATTAAAGATATAATTAATAATGTCATCTCAAACCCCCTGATAAAGCAAATGCTTTATTTTAATGGAGATGACATAATTTATACTGTCATTCCGAGCGCAGCGAGGAATCTCACAAGTCATTGTTTCCACTACACTTGAGATTCTTCACTTCGTTTGCCAATAACATAGCTTTTTTACAACCCAAATTTTACGAAAGTTAAAAGAAGTCATTTCTTTTTGAAAGAAGTTTTTACTTGATTATGTGGTTACCAATGACATCTTTGCGTTTGTCAGTCAAAACTTTGCGAAAGTTAAAAAAACTAAACTGTCTAATCTTTCTTAACTTTATGTCATTTCCACTTAAAACAAAAGTCTTCTTTTATAAGGGGGTTGCCAATGACATCGCTACTAAAATTTTAATACTATTCTATTAAGTCTATATATAATGAGCTAATAAGGTTTTTTTCAACATATTGATATTTTTCTACTAAGGTTTATTAGAAAAATAAGGTTTAGATTTTTTTTAAAAGAATAATTTTAGCTGAAAAATTAAAAACCTTATTTTTTTTGAAAACCTTAGTAGAAAATAAGCACCAAAAATCAATAAACCTTATTACCTTATTTAAATTTTCTTTTACACAAATATTTGAAAAGAATTATGCTATTACTTCCCAAAATCTTGTTTTTTTAGCAAGATTTTTAGAATAATTTCAGAACTCCTAACTCCTTAACGAAAATAAAGAGTTAATAGAATTGCCTCGCACAGAATAATTGCGCTTTTAATCTCCATAATAAATTATGGAGTTAATCTAATTATTAGAATAACTCCTAAATTTATTTAGGAGTTATTAGTATGGCATTTTGTGAAATTAAATTTTTTAATAACAGAACTTTCTTAATTGCGAAATATCAAAATAGAGGCATTGGGAGTCTTTAATTTTGTTTGTAGCTTAAACTACGATATGTCATCACCATTTTAATGAAGCATTTACTTTATCTGGAGGTTCGTAAAGACAAAATGGGTTAAGTCTTTTGAAGAATTATTACACTATCCTAAAGGTGCAATTACTGACGATAACAGCTTTAAAACAAAAAAGCCGATAAAATAGTGTTTATCGGCTTTTCTTTTGAGCCACTTGTCGGACTCGAACCAACGACCTGCTGATTACAAATCAGCTGCTCTACCAACTGAGCTAAAGTGGCGATTTTTTTTTTTATTTTATGATAACCTGCATTACCATAGCATACAAAATTAATGACTTTTTCTTAAATAACCAAATTATTTTTATTATTTTTATGCTTTTTTCTGTAAAAAAAATATACTAATTTGCTAAATAAGAGTTTTAAAAAAAATTGTTAAAATTATGAAAAAAGAAATTAAAAAAACATCGAAAACACAAGCATTATCTATTCAATCGAAGTCGCAATACTCAGAATTGCAAGCCGATGAACTCAGATGGCACTGTCCAGAAGATATTTTCAAATTTAAATCAACCAAAGAAGTTGAGCCATTAGATACTATTGTCGGGCAGCCTCGCGCTATTGAAGCAATAAAATTAGGAGCTGAGCTATTTACTAAAGGTTATAATATTTTTGTATCTGGTCTTTCAGGCACAGGTCGTTTATCTACTGTTAAAAGGATGCTTGAAGAAGTTACAACAAGCTGCCCAATGACATTCGATTATTGCTATGTGAATAATTTTGAGAATCAGGATGCACCTCGCTTAATTAAACTTCCACGCGGTCAGGGTAAAAAGTTATCCACTGCAATGAAGGATTCAATTACGTATCTTCGCCGCCGTTTACCAAAATTGTTCGAAGAAGAGGGTTTTAAGCAACAGCGCATTCAAATCATTGAAGATTATCAACAAAAAGAACACGACATTTTAAATGAATTCGATACTAAAATAAAACCTTTCGGATTTATACGCGGTCAACTTGAAAATGAGAATGGAAGCGTTGTTCCGGAGGTTTTCCCGGTTATTGATACCAAACCAATGCAAATTTCAGAACTTGATGAGTTGGTCGAAAAAGGCACAATCACTCAGGAAAAGTCAGACGAGTTAAAAAAATACTACCGCCAGTTTCATAATGAGATTTTTGATTTAGCAAACAAGGGCTTAAAACTTATGCAGGATTTCAGAAATGAAATGCTAAATAATGAAAAAGCCGCTGCCGCCATCGTTGTTACAGCTCTTTTCAATGATATTATTAAAACATTTTCCAATGAAAAAGTAGAAAAATATGTTGAAGAAGTAAAAGACCATATTTTAAACAACTTATCACTATTTTTTCCTCAGGGCAATACTGGACAGCCCGCTGTTGAAGTTAATACGGAACAGCAGGAAGATGGCGATAAATTCAGTATATTTGATGTTAATGTAGTTTTAGATAATTCACAAACTACGAATTATCCAATAGTGGTTGAGACTACTCCTTCATACACAAATTTATTCGGAACGATTGAAAGAACGCTTGACCCACGCGGTTTTTGGAGAACAGACTTCACAAAAATTAAAGCTGGTTCAATACTCAAAGCAGACCAGGGATATTTGATTGTAAATGCCTTAGACTTATTCACAGAGCAAGGAGTTTGGCAGACATTAAAACGCGTTCTGCTATACGACAAATTAGAAATTCAGCCCTTTGAATCGCTGTTCCAGTTCTCTCAACTTTTAATCAAACCAGAACCAATCGACATTAATGTCAAAGTTATTTTAATTGGTGGTGGTTCGCTTTATCGTATGCTATATTCTTATGAAAAAGGATTTAAAAAGATTTTTAAAGTAAATGCTCAATTTGATTATGAAACTGAACGTAATCCAGAAATAATTAATAATTATACACGTTTCATTTCAAAAATATGCAGAGAAGAAAATCTACCGCACTGTACTCCGGACGGCGTTGCTGCTATAATAGAGTGGGCTGTTGAAAACGCCGGTTCTCAAAACCGCATAACTCTTAAATTTTCTGATGTTACTGATATTTTGCGTGAATCTGCATTTTACGTTAGAAATAGTTTTAATAAATATATAAATCGTGAAGATGTAAAAATTGCAATAAAAAACAGAAAATACCGCAATGATTTGCTTGATGAAAAAATCAAGCAGCAAATACTTGAAAATAATCTTTTGATTGATACCGATGGAGAACGTGTCGGACAAATCAATGGATTAACTGTATTGAATACCGGTATTCTTGCTTTTGGTAAGCCGGCTCGCATTACAGCTACAATTGCTCCCGGCTCGGCTGGTATTATTAATATTGAACGGGAAGCGGAAATGAGCGGTTCTATTCACAGCAAAGGTATGCTCATAATCACTGGCTTTATTCGCGAGCGCTTTTCCAAGAAAGAACCACTTACGTTTACTGCTTCTATTGCATTCGAGCAGTCCTATTCGGGAGTCGATGGCGACAGTGCTTCGGCTGCTGAAATATATGTTCTTCTTTCTGCATTGACAAATATACCAATTAAGCAAACTTATGCTATAACTGGTTCAATTAACCAAAAAGGGGATATTCAGCCAATTGGTGGAGTAAATGAAAAGATTACAGGATTTTATGAAATATGTAAGGAACGCGGTTTCAAAGAAGGTCAGGGAGTGATTATTCCATTCCAAAACGTTAAAGACCTTATGCTCACTGATGAATTGATTGAAGATGTGAAACAAGGCAATTTCAAAATTTATTCCTTTGCAAAAATTGAAGATGCTACTCCACTTCTCTTCGGTCTTCCAGCCGGCGAAATAGATGAAGAAGGTAATTTCCCCGATGGTAGCTTTTTCGGTATTGCTGCAAAACGTTTCAGCGAATTGCGCCAGTTAAGCAAAGACAAAGAAGAAAAGAAAACTAAAGAAAAAAAGAAAACTGCTACAAAAAGAAAGTAATTTTTAAACAAGCTCTCCTCCTTATAAAAGTAATATAGGGGGGAGGGCAGCGCTGATACGTTCTTAAATTTTTACCACAAATCCAATTCCCCTCTTGAGAGGGGCAGAGAGTGTATTATTTCTTTCTTTTTATATCTGGGGCAATTTCAAGAAGATAAACTATTTTAAGCATATGTTTTATCTTTAGTCAGAAAGAACTTTTTAAATTAAGTGAACAAGGACACACCCCTTTAATCCCCTCTCAAGAGTAATGTCACTGAGATAAGAAATTAATTATTATGGATAATTGCTTAAATTCTAAGTAGTCGTCCATATTTGTAATATTAGAATAAAATATGAAAGAATTAAAGTGCTAAAATCAAGTATAATACACCTCCCCTTACCATTCCTTGTTAGGAGGGGAACGCAAAAACATAGGACAGCTCTTATTCCCCTCCTAATAAGGAGGGGCAGGGGAGGTGTTAAAAGGTTTTATTATTAAAGTTATTTCTATTATAAAATATATTGTATAAGTTAAATAAATTAATTATGCTAAATAAAAATCAAATTATTTACTTATCTCCGTGACATTACTCTCAAGAGGGGAATAAGAAAAGTGGATTTAAAGAACGTATCAGTCATGGGGTAGGGTGATACTTTCATAAAATATTTGTTTACTGCCATAGGTTCAATAAGTTGATTGTATGACTATAAGAAGAACAATTCTGATATGGGAGTGATACATATTTAATTTCTTTGTGTCATTTGTGTTAAAAAGAAACTAACTCAAAAAACACAACTAATGAAATTTATAAATTATATTAGATTTTGAAAATTTAGATGACGAAATGTTATATAATTATGATTTTGGCTATAGTAAAGTACAACCGAACAGGTTTGCTCCATTTCTTGCTGAACAGAATGGATTTATTAAATTCAGAACTCCTGGTCACATAACGAAAATAAAGGAGTTATAAGATTTGCCTCGTAAATAACAATTGCGCAAATCATAAAGAAAAGTTGTCATTCCGA
The DNA here is from genome assembly GCA_036759045.1 of Kapaibacterium sp. (SeqCode). Lineage (GTDB taxonomy): Bacteria > Bacteroidota > Ignavibacteria > Kapaibacteriales > UBA2268 > JAAYJM01. The sequence continues at coordinate 7,948 of DAIOVK010000109.1, forward strand.
ACCCCAAAATGAAGGAAGACCTTTATTTAAATGAAGATGACATCAGTTTACCCTGTCATTCTGAGCGCAGCGAAGAATCTCACAAGTCATTGTTACCAAAGAATTTGAGATTCTTCACTTCGTTCAGAATGTCAGACAAACGTAAAGATGTCATTGGCAACCCCAAAATGAAAGAAGACCTTTATTTAAATGAAGATGACATCACTAAAAGTGTAATTCCGAAACAGTGCTTTTCAGTCATACTATCA
>DAIOVK010000110.1:0-8168 GCA_036759045.1 Kapaibacterium sp. (SeqCode)
TTTGATAAGAATTATGTCATCTCCATTTAAATAAAGGTCTTGCTTTATCAGGGGGGTCGGAATGACATTATGTTTTCGCACTATTAGTTAGCGGTTTGGTATTACTCTTCATTTATAAAAAATGTAAAGCACAGCTTTAAAAGAAATCTTCTTTCCCAAGTACAACTTGTGAAGGAGGAAAAATCGACGAATCAACAAATCATTTTTTTACTTAAATTTGTATTTTTATAAATGAAAAACGGTAAAAAATGGCAGAAAAATTACGCACTTTAATAACATCGGCACTGCCATACTCAAATGGGTATCTGCATTTAGGACATTTGGCAGGGGCATATCTTCCTGCAGATTTATACGCAAGATTTAAGCGTTTACAAGCTGAAGAACTGCTCTATATCTGCGGTTCTGACGAACACGGCGTTGCTATTACTATTGCTGCTGAAAAGGAAAAAACAACACCTAATCAAATTATTGATAAATATCATTATGCAAACTATGAAGCATTCCAGAAATTTGGTATGTCTTTCGATATATATTCAAGAACTTCTTTGCCAGAGCATTGCGAGACAGCAAGGGAATTTTTTAGCGACTTTTTAAAAAAAGGCTATTTATTAGAAAAAGAAGAAGAGCAGTTTTTTGATCCTAAAGCAGAAATATTTCTGCCCGACAGATACGTTGAAGGGGTATGTCCGAATTGCGGTTATGACAAAGCTCGCGGCGACCAATGCGATAGCTGCGGCGCATATTACAATCAAATTGATTTGAAAGAACCCAAAAGCTTGGTTACCGGCGAAAAACCAATTGTCCGCAAAACTACGCACTGGTATATGCAATTTGATAAATTTCAGCAGTTTTTAGAAAATTATATAAATTTGAACGAACACTTTTGGAAAGAAAACGTCATTCAGCAAACAAGAAGCTGGTTGAAACAAGGACTTTCAGAACGTGCTATTACCCGCGACTTAAGCTGGGGAATTTCTATTGAAAACATTGAAGGAATTCCGGCAGAAAAATCAAAAGGAAAATCAATATATGTTTGGTTCGAAGCAGTGCTTGGATATATTACTGCCACAAAAATATGGGCTGCAGAGCAAGAAAAAAATGGATTTGGCACTGCTGGCGATTGGAAAAAATGGTGGAAAGACGAAACTTCACGTTACGTTGCTTTTATTGGAAAAGATAATATTGTTTTCCATACCTTGATTTTCCCAGCTATGCTTCACGCCAGAAATGATGGCTACATTTTACCTGAAAACGTGCCGGCTAACGAATTTTTAAATCTTGAAGGCAAAAAGTTCTCAAAATCAAGGAATTGGAGCATTGATTTAATTGATTTCTTAAAGGATTTCCCAGAAAATAATTCAATTGATGCTTTACGCTACACTTTAGCAATGAATCTTCCTGAAACCCGCGATGCCGATTTCACATGGAAGGATTACCAATCCCGTAACAATAACGAACTTTCAGCTATTTTCGGTAATTTCGTAAATCGTTCTCTTGAGTTTTTACGTGCTAATTTCAATTTGCAGGTTCCAGTTCTTTCTGAAAAGTATAAAGACTTTGCTCAGGATTGGAGTTATTTTGCTGATAATTATTCAATACTTAAAAATGATGAAACAAAATTTGAGGAATATAAACAGAATTTCATTGAAAAATATACTGAAAATGATTTTCAGTTGCTCAATACCTTAATTTCAAATATTGACTTAGTTTCTAAGCATTATGAGAATTACAGGTTTAGAGATGCTATCACCGAGACAATGAACATAAGCCGTGCTGCGAATAAGTATTTCAATGACGAAGAGCCGTGGAAATCTGTAAAACAAGACAAAGAAAAAGCAGCAAAAACACTTTTCGTTAGCGTTCAACTATGCAATTCACTCGGAATTTTGTTTGCACCGCTGCTTCCTTTTACTGCTCAAAGAATTTCATCTTTCTTCGGCAATAATTTTGAAACGGGAATGCCGAATTATTCCGGTAAAAAGAAGAATTTCTGGAAAAATGCAAAGAAACCATTGATTGAGCAGGGCTTTAGCATTGTTACTCCCAATCAGCAAACTGAGAAACCGTTTGTGCTGTTTCAGCGTGTTGAAGATGAAGTAATTAAACAGCAAATAGATAAACTTGCTGAACCAGTTGCTGAACCTGAACCCGAACCATTAATTACTTTCGATGATTTTATGAAAGTAAAATTCAGAACTGCAAAAATTATTGAAGCAGAAAAAGTAAAAAAATCAAAGAAATTAATCAAGTTACAAATTGATTTAGGAACTGAAAAAAGACAAATTGTGGCAGGTATTGGCGAGCATTACGAAGCAGAACAATTGATTGGAAAAACAATTGTTGTTGTTGCAAACTTGCAGCCAGCAAAGCTAATGGGAATAGAGTCAAATGGAATGCTTCTGGCTGCAAACAGTGCTGATGGAAAACTCGCATTGATTACCGTTGAAAATGATGTTGCCGGCTTAGGAGCTGAAGTAAGGTAGAATGTTGAACTGTTGATTTGTTGAACTGTTGATTTGTTGATTCGATGAAATTGAATATACTTTCGCACGAGTTTCTTAACTTTGCGAAAGTTTATAGAAAACAGATGTCCTACATCTCGGAGATGTAGGATATTTTTAGTCTTAATAACAAATTCAGTAGCAATAAGGGTTTGTGAGATTCTTCGCTTCGTATTGGAATGACATAACAATTAACAATTAACAATTAATAATTATTTCAAAAGAAGTTCCCTGTAGATATACTGCTGCACTCCATTATCATCAATTTCTATTTCAATTAATCCTTTAGTAATAAAGTCTTCTAAAATTGTTCTTGTCATATCAATAGACAAATTCATATAAAGAGCGGCTTCGGATAGAGTAAATCGCCCTTTCATCTTTGAAGCAAGCAAAAGAACTTGTCGCTCTAAAGATGGATTGCTTCTTAACTGAACAGGCATTTTCTTAGATTTCCTAAGAATATTCAAACCGGCGATTAAAGGAAGGATTCCTAAAAGAATTAAAATGATGAAACTTTGTCCAATATTTTTTCCATCAATAATACTGATTACACTTGATAAAGAGAATATCACTCCCCACCATAAAGCAATATTACCGAATATTTTTGTTGTCTTATCCATTCTTTTTGTTTTTTTATTTGTTTATTTTTCTACAATTTTGAATTTACAATTTATTAAAAATAAAAATAATTAAAAAAATTAAATTAAAAAAATTAAATAAATGAATTGGCATTTAATCAAATTTATTCAAAAGGGTTTTGCAAGAGCCGGGAAAGAAAGTTACTTCCTAAAATTTACAAGAACAATTGCTTTTATCGGTGTGATGTTGGGTAGTATTGCTTTGATTCTTTCTCTGTCTATTCTTGATGGCTATGAAGCAAAATTATACGATAGTGTTGAAAAATTGTCTGCCCACATAAAAATTTCCTCTTTTAAAAATGATGTAATTCCATATTCAGATGAAATAATACAGAATCTAAAAAAGAATTTTCAAGAAATTACTGATATTACTCCTATTCTAAAAAAAGAAGCTCTCATTCGTTCTAAGGACGGGGTTGAAAGCATTGCTATTCAAGCTTACGAAAACTTTAACAGATTAAATAAAAATAATGATATTACAAGTAAAATCGTTGAAGGTAGTAAGAATTTTTCATCTCCTTTAGCCAAAGAAGTAATCATTGGGAAAAAATTAGCAAAAAAGCTAAATATTAAAGTAAATGAAGACATTTTTATTTTTACAATAAATGAAAAAAATGATAACAGCTTTTCTCTTCCGGATATAAGCAAATTTAAAGTTACAGGCATTTACGAAACCGGAATGGCTCAATACGACGACATAAACATATACATTCCATTCAAAACCGCTCAGGCGTTAATTAAACTGCCAGATGGCTGGGTCAGTGAATATTCTGTTTGGTTAAAATCAATTACAAATATTAGCGAAACAACTGACAAAATTCAGGAATACCTTGGCTATCCTTTTTTTGTTACAAATATTTATCAAAATTTTACTTCCATATTTTCCTGGATAGAGTTGCAAAAAGAGCCGATTCCATTGGTATTGGGCTTAATAACAATTGTTGCAGTATTTAACATAATAACGATTTTATTTATAACGATTGTGGAAAAAACACATTCAATCGGGATATTACGTGCATTAGGTATGAAAAACAAAGATATTGCCTTTGTATTTATTTTCAAAGGCACATTGCTCGGTTTATCCGGGACAGTAGCCGGTTGCTTAATAGCTTTAATTTTATCATTTATTCAGAAAGAATTTGGGATTATTAGTTTAAATCCAGATATTTATTATTTTGACAGGATGCCAGTTACAATCTCTTTAATTAACTATTTAGTAGTTATTGTTGTATCCGGATTTCTTTCATTTTTATCCACTATAATTCCATCTTTTTCGTCTTTTAAAGTAATGCCGATTAAGGCAATTAGATTTAAGTAAAAAAATTTTAATATAAATTCACTATTAGTATTTAATTAAAAGAGGTCATTATGAAAAGATTCTTTTGTTTTAGTTTGATTCTATTATTTTCAATTAGCGTACTAGCACTTCAATCGCAAACTACCGATAAACCGACTTCCAAGAAAGAAGCTGCAAAAAATCAAGTCAAACAGATGCCGGAACGCCCAAAATTAACACCGGCTCAAATCCAGGAGAAACGTCAGCAATTTCAGCAGAAGCGTGGTGATTCTTCAAAAATCAATCCCGACTTCACAAATTTTAGTAATATTGACGATGCTTTAAAATATGCTCCAACTATGAAAAAATTGATGATGGCTGGCAAAGGTATGAAGGAATTATCACCTAAAATAGCTGAGTTTAAAGAGCTTGAAGTATTAGATTTAACTAAAAATGCCTTAACTACTCTACCAGACGAACTTGCTCAATTGAAAAAATTAAAGCAAATAATTGTTCAAAGAAATTTCTTTAAAGAATTTCCAGTTGTGTTAACAAAAATCCCTTCACTTGAAATTATTGATTTTAGTTTTAATATGGTTGAAAGTATTCCTGAAGAAATTGGTGCTTTATCCAATTTGAAGGAAATTAAATTTATGACCAATAAACTCAAAGTGCTACCTAAAGGTATCGGTAATCTGAAGAGTTTAAAGAAATTAGATGTGGACATCAATCAACTTGAAGAATTTCCTGCCGAAATTACTCAAATAAGCAGTTTAGAATATTTAAATTTAGCAAAGAACCAGATAAAAAGCATTCCAGAAAGTATAAAGAATTTAAAGAACTTAAAGACTTTTATCATAAATGCTAATAAACTTTCTGAAATAAATAAAGCAATCGGCAACTTAACTTCATTGGAATATTTAGATATTCAGTCCAATACTTTTACTACATTACCGAGTGAAATAGGCAATCTTAACAACTTGAAAAAATTGCTTTTAAGTAATAACAATATTGCTTCTTTCCCGGATAAAATCAGTGAATTGAAGAAATTGGAAGAACTTTCCCTTAGCTCTCTTAAATCAAAAAAACTGCCGGATATTTCTAAATTTAGTTTGGTGAAGATTTTAGATTTAAGCAATAATAATTTAACAGAATTACCGAACGGTTTATCTGAATTAAAAAACCTTACTGAACTGAATTTAGCTGCTAATAAGTTCAAAACTATTCCCCCAACCCTTTATGCGTTAACAAATTTAAAAAAATTAAACTTAACCAGAAACGAATTAACAGAAATTCCAGATGAAATTTCAAAATTGAAAAATCTAGATAATTTAAATTTAAACGCAAATAAAATTGAAAAAATTTCTACTTCAATTGTGCAACTTGATAATTTGGAAACTTTAATGCTAAGTTCCAACAGGTTAAAAGGAATTCCTAATGAAATGTCTCAAATGAAAGCTCTTAAATTTATATTTTTACAGCAAAATATTATTGAACAAAAAGATAAAGACGGAATTATAAAATTATTCCCGAATGCTAAAGTTAAAGTTTAGGGGAATTATAGAGTTGTCTTTGGTAAACCTCTTATAAAAGAAGACCTTTATTAAAATAGAGATGACATTAATAAATGCGTCATTCTGAAGAATGTCAGAATCCATCTTTATAAACAACCCAAGGGTTAAGAATTTGTGCGAAAACTAGTAAATTCTCAAAAAAACAAGAATGTCTATTCTACTAAGTTATTATAATTCAAGTGGGTCAAACATTCTTGTTTGACATTTATTCTTAAAAACCTTGGTTTTTTCACAAACTCCTAACCCGTGGGTTGATTTACATTTTTTTAGTTATTAGTCATTAGTATTTTTACTAACAACAAATGACCAATGACTAAAAAGCAAGATTGATTCTGGTATACCCCGGAATTTCAATTTTATAACTACTCTAATCAAATACCATAGCTTTCAAAATTAAATCGTGCAAGCCAACAAGTTCACCATCAACTTTGTTGTCTTCCATAAGTTCTTTGAACTGTTTTTTGCAATTAGCACAGGGAGCAACAACATAATGGGCTTCAGTTTTCTTTATTTGCTCTGCTTTTATTTTCCCCGAAACCAGTGTCCTGAATTTTCTGATTTCATCAATAGACACAGTGCCACCGCCACCACCGCAGCAAAAGTTTTCAGATTTATTTGGGGTCATTTCAACAAAATTATTAGAAAATGCCCTAATGATTTCACGCGGTTGCTCTACAATCCAACCCTGCCTTGCGAAGTTACACGGGTCGTGGTATGTAATTCGTTCAGTAACTTTGCCTGGGTCTAATTTTATTTTCCCTTCTTTAAAGAGTTTATGGGTCAATTCCATAATATTTAGCATTTGAGGGCAATCGTCTCCAGACCAGTAAGTTTTCAGAAATGTAGCACTACGACTTGCATGCCCACACTCACCTATCAATATCTTCTTTGCTTTTAATCGTTTGGTTTCTTCTTCCATCTTTTTCAAAACTCTGCGAAGGACTAAATCGCTGTAAAAAAGCCCGTAATTTATTGCATCAAAATATTTTGAGCCAATAGTCCAGCTAATACCAGCAGAATGAAGAACAGCTGCTATGCCCATCAAAGTATCGGCTTCCATCATAAAGTCCGATACAGGAGCAAAGAAAATATATTCAGCATTTTCAACATCAATTGGAAATTTTATATCTACTCCGGTCATCTCAAGCAATTCTTCCTCAAGAAATTCAAGAGAATCTTTCAGTGCAATAAGTGGAATACCGCTAGTATTTGCTGTTTCGCCGTGAAGTTGTTCGCGTGTCGAAATGACTAAGGCACGAGGCACTAAATTCATTTCTGCCATTATATAGCGTGCAAGATGAGTAAGTAAACCGTGGTCAATCCCAGAAGGACATTCCAGCACACATTTTCTGCAAGCAGTGCATTTCCAAAAAGAATTAGCCATCTTGTCTATATGCTCTTCTGTCAGTTCGAAGCCACCAAATACTCTTGCAAAAATACTTCCTTCCAAAGAAAAATATCTCCGATAAACGCTCAGCAGCAGTTCTGAACGATAGCATGGAATATCTTTTAAATCGCGTGTCGTTAAAAACAGATGGCAGGAAGTTGAGCATCGACCGCATTTTGCAGATACTTTTATATAATGCTCTAAGGCAATTCTGTAATTTGAATGTTTTAGTATAGAAGCAAAGATGTTGAGAAATTCTGTAACTCTGTCCCCCGTTGGTGGTTTTTCTATGTTGTATTTCATTTCAGGTATTTGCGCTGCTTCTTCTCTTTTATTTTGCATTACGGCTTTTCTTTCTTTTCTCTTTTAAATTTGAGCAAATTCTATTTTCAAAATTATAATTTAAAATTTGAAAAATCATAGAAAAATTTAGTGGAAGTTCTAAAAATTCAATTTTGATTGTCGTTCTGATACCAAACCGACAACAAATAGTGCAAAATTAAATTGTCATTCCGAACCCCCTGATAAAGCAAATGCTTTATTTAAATGGAGATGACAAAATTTTACCACTGTCATTATGAAAAAGTGCTTTCCAGTCATACTATCAGCAAGCTGATAGCATGACAAAAGATAAGTCATGCTATCAACTTGTTGATAGTATGACTGAGAAAAGATGTCATTCCGAACCCCCAGATAAATCAAATGCTTTATTTAAATGAAGATGACATCACTAAAAGTGTCATTATGAAAAAGTGCTTTCCAGTCATACTATCAGCAAGCTGATAGCATGAC
>DAIOVK010000111.1:0-4418 GCA_036759045.1 Kapaibacterium sp. (SeqCode)
TGATTATTATATCAAGGGTTTTAAGGAATTAGCCAATAAAGGCAATTTATCTCGCATAGCATACAGTTTAATTGATATTGGAAACACTTACTATGCCAATAAAAACTATTTAAGAGCAGCCCATTATTATTACTTATCACTCAATAATTTTATTTTAGATAATCACGAATTTGGTCCAACTGTAATATATAACAATTTGGGACTAATAAAGAACCAAGTTGCTGAATATGATTCAGCTTTATATTACTTTAATAAATCGTTTAACCTTAGGAAAAAATATCATGATTATTTCTTAACTGCTCATTCATATAAATACATTGCTACTACTTACCGTTTAAAAGGTGAAATAAAATCGGCAGAATTATATATTTTAAAAGCAATAGATTTAATTAATAAACTTACTATTGACCATTCAGATGAAAAAAGTTTAATTCATGAATTGTATCAAGAGTATGCAAGAATATTAAAAGATGAAAAAAAATATCTGTTTTCAATTATTTATTATAATAAATCAATCGAAGCGGAGAAAAAATATTTGAATAATTTATATGACTTGATAAATTTACAAACAGAAATTTCTGAAGTATATATCATTTTAAAAAAGTATGATAAAGCTTTAGAATTTACTAAACGTGCATATTTTATTGCGGACAGCATAAGCTATTTAGAAGGTAAAGCAAATACATCGAAACAAATATCAGATATTTTTTATAAAAAAAATTTAATTGATTCTGCTTATTATTATAACAGGATACATTCCAATTCTATTGATTCGCTATACCAAAGTGGTTTATATGATAAAATGAATGAAGTCAATCTGGCAGTTGATTTAAGCTATAAGGAAAGAGAAATTGAAATATCAAAGCTTCAATTAGAAAAGACACAATTGGAATCAAAGCATAAATCTACATTTTTTATTATTGCAATTGCCTGTGCTTTACTTATTATAGCAGTAATTGTTTATGAATACAGAAGGAAATTAAAAGACAAAAAGAAATTAATTGAAGCAAATGAATTGTTGAAAATTCAAAAAATTAAATTAGAGCAAAAACAAATTGAATTAGAAAATGAAATTGAAATAAGAAAAAAAACAGAAGAAGAGAAAGAAAGACTACTTTTAGAGCTTCGCGACTCAAAGGAACAAATAGAAAAAAAAGCACAAAAATTAGCTGATGCTAATTTCCAGTTAATTGTCTCTGAAAAGCAATTAAAAGAACTTAATGCTACAAAAGATAAATTCTTTTCAATCATTGCTCACGACATTAAAAGTCCTTTAAGTGCATTTAAAAGCGTAACAGATTTAATGTGTGATAGTTTTTTTGCTATTACTGAAAAAGAGCAATATGACTTCATTGTTTTAATGAAAAATTCTGTTAACAATCTATTGGATTTGCTCGAGAATTTGCTAACCTGGTCCCGTTCCCAAAGAAATACGATAACTTTTGAACCTGATTCTGTTTTACTTAAATATATTGTAGAAACATCAATTTCACAAACGACTTCTTTTGCAGACAAGAAAAATATTAATATTATCTCAAATATTCCAGATAATATCTTTGTTTTCGCTGATTTTAATATGATTAATACTGTTTTAAGAAATTTAATAAATAATTCAGTCAAATTTTCTTATGAAAATGGAAAAATTTTCATTGACATTATTGAGAAAGAAAATTTAGATAATTCAATTTCAAAATCTAATTACATAATAATTTCTGTTAAGGATAATGGAGTTGGAATTGAAGAAAAAGACATTGATAAACTTTTTAGATTAGATGTTAATCATACAACATTAGGCACTTCAAAGGAAAAGGGAACAGGGCTTGGGCTAATTCTATGCAAGGAGTTTGTCGAAAGGCATAACGGACAAATATGGGTAGAAAGTAAAATCAATGAAGGAAGCACATTTTATTTCACACTTTTAAAAACTTGATTCTATGTATCTCGGTATTGATTTAGGAGGAACAAATTTAAAATTCGGTATCCTCAATGAAAATTTAGAGTTGATTTGTCAAACAACGAAACCAACTAATTCAAGTAAAGGACCTAATGAACTGATTAGATTCATAATTTATGCAGCTAAACAGTTAATCAATAAATTTCCAGATATTAGGACAATTGGAATGGGAATACCCGGAATGATTGACAATGAAGGATTAGTTCGGCTTGCACCGAATTTATTCGGCTGGAACGATGTTGATATTATTAGCAAGTTCAAAAATGAAATTTCTTTACCATTTGCTATAGAGAATGATTCAAATACTGCTTGCTTGGCAGAACTTGAAATGGGTGCTGGTAAAGACACTAATAATTTTATTTATGTTACTCTCGGAACTGGGGTAGGTGGAACGATTGTGATTAACAGGAAAATTTTCAGGGGGCAAAATGGTTTCGCCGGTGAAATTGGACACTTAATTATTGATTGTATTGCTAAAACCAATTCTCAAAATCCATACCGAACAGGTATTCTGGAAGAGTTTATCGGAAGAAAGCAAATTATTAGCTATGCTGAAAAAGAAATTGCCCGCTATCCAAGTTCTGTTTTACATTCCTATCCTAAAACCGACCCATTCTTTATTACTGAAGCAATTGAAAACCATAATGATTCTACGGCTATACTTATTTTTGAAAAAATTGGCTATCTTCTCGGAATTGGTCTTTGTTCAGCAATCAATTTTTTGGATATTCCAGTAATTGTAATTGGTGGTGGTATTTCCCAAGCTCATAAATTACTTTTTGAAACTGCGCTAAAGACAATTCAGCTTAGAGTAATTCCAGCTTTAGCAACGCAAGTTGAAATCCGCATTGCTCATTTCACAAAAGATGCCGGCGTTATTGGTGCTGCTCTTCTCGGGAAAAAAATAATTGATAATCATATTAATTCATTATAATTTAATTTTTTTATATATAATAATCCTTTTTATTTCGTCTATTTAATTGACAATAAAGGAATAATATGCAAAAAACAGAAATAGAAAATATTATAAACGAAATAAAAGAAGAACTGAAGCAGAAATATTCTGATTTCCGCGGACTTTATCTTTTTGGTTCAAGAGCAAGAGGCGATTTTAATGAAAATTCCGATTACGATATTGCACTAATTTTCGATAGGGAAATCAACTGGCGGTTTAAAAAAAATATTCAGTGCTTGATGTATGATTTTATGCTAAAATACGATATTGTTATTGATAATCCGATTTTTCAATATAATCAATTACTGCAACCAGAAAGCTTTTTAGCTGAAAAAATATACAGCGAAGGAATATTTTATGGATAATGAAAGAAAACGGATTCTTATTGAAAATCAAATTCGGAAAGCAAAAGACACGATTATTGATGCAAAAATTGCTTTTGAAAATGATAGGTTCAGAAATACTCTTAATCGAAATTATTACGCTATTTTTTATATTGTAACTGCATTAGCATATAAATACGATTTTATTACTTCTAAACACAAGCAATTGATGGGCTGGTTCAATAAAAACTTTATTAAGGATAATATATTAGATAGGAAATTAGGAGAAATTTATAAAATTGCTTTTGATAACAGGCAAGATAGCGATTATAGCGACTTTTTTCCTTATGATAAAAACATTATTGAAGAGCATTTCAAAGATATGCTGTATTTCGTTGCAGAAATCGAAAAGTTTATCAATCAGAAATAATATGCAAAAAACAGATATTGAAAATATTATAAATGAAATAAAAGAAGAACTGAAGCAGAAATATTCTGATTTCCGCGGACTTTATCTTTTTGGTTCAAGAGCAAGAGGCGATTTTAATGAAAATTCCGATTACGATATTGCACTAATTTTCGATAGGGAAATCAACTGGAGGTTTGAAAATGAAATTAGCAGTATAATTCTAAAATACGAACTCGAATATGAAATTTTATTTGATGACCTACTTTTTAATTATAAAGATATTCTAACTCCTATAACGCCTCTTCGTAAGAATATTTATAACGAAGGAATATTCTATGAAATATGAAAAAGACACATTAATTAATTATAGAATTTCAAGAGCAAAAGAAACGATAAAAGGAGCTGAATTAGCTTTAAAAAATAATATGCTTTTTGATGCTGAAAACAGAATTTACTATGCCATTTTTTATATCGTTACTGCACTTGCTTTGAAAAATGATTTTTCTACTTCAAAACATAGTCAGTTATTGGGTTGGTTTAATCATAATTTTATAAAAAATAATGTGTTAGATGTAGATTTGGGGAGAATTTACAGAAATGCTTTAAAATATAGGAAAAAAGGAGATTACGATGATTTTGCATTTTTTGAAAAAGCTGAAGTTGAAGAGCATTTCAAAGATATGCTGTATTTTGTTTCAGAAATAGAAAAATTTATTAATCAAGAATAATATGCAAAAAACAGAAATAGAAAATATTATAAACGAAATAAAAGAAGAA
>DAIOVK010000111.1:4518-8126 GCA_036759045.1 Kapaibacterium sp. (SeqCode)
ATATTCTGATTTCCGCGGACTTTATCTTTTTGGTTCAAGAGCAAGAGGCGATTTTGATGAAAATTCCGATTACGATATTGCTTTAATTTTTGATAGGGAAATCGACTGGAGGTTTGAAAATGAAATATCAAATTCTATATGTTTATTAATGATAAAATACGATGTTATAATTGACCAGCATTTATTCAATTTGAATGATATTTTGTATCCTAAAACGCCATTAAGAGAAAATATTTTTTATGAAGGTGTTTTTTATGACAGATGAAGAAAAAAATATTATTATAAATCATAGAATTCAGAAATCTAAAGAAACGATTGAAGAAGCAGACGTCCTTCTCAAAAATAAAAAATTAAGAGCTGCTTTAAACAGAATTTACTATGCCATATTTTATATCACATCTGCTTTAGCGTTAAAATATAATTTCTCAACTTCAAAGCATAGTCAGTTATTGGGCTGGTTTAATAAAAACTTTATTAAAACCGGAGAATTACCTGTTAACTTATCAAGTATTTATAAACGGGCTTTTGATAAACGGCAAAAAGGTGATTACGAAGATATGATGACTTTTGTAAAAGCTGAAGTTGAAGAGCATTTCAAAGATATGCTCTATTTCGTTTCAGAAATAGAAAAGTTTATTAATCAAGAATAATATGCAAAAAACAGACATTGAAAATATTATAAATGAAATAAAAGAAGAACTGAAGCAGAAATATTCTGATTTTCGCGGACTTTATCTTTTTGGTTCGAGAGCAAGAGGCGATTTCAATGAAAATTCCGATTACGACATTGCTTTAATTTTTGATAGGGAAATTGACTGGAGGTTTAAAGATGAAATAAGAGATATAATAATAAATTACGAAATTAAGTTTATTATTGTTATTGATTCACATATCTACAATGTTGATTCGTTAAGCAATCCTGCTACTCCGTTTAGATGTAATATCATAGAAGAAGGAAGGTTTTATGAAGCAAGAGCATAAAGAATTAATAATTAAACATAAAATATTCAAAGCAAAAGAAACAATAAAAGATGCTGAAATTGCTATTAAAAACCAGAGATATAACAATGCAATGAATAGAATTTACTATGCCATATTTCATATTATTTCTGCACTTTCTGTTAAATATGATTTTAGCACATCAAAGCACAAGCAATTGATGGGCTGGTTCAATAAAAACTTTATATATACGAACAAAATTGACACTAAATTATATAAGATTTATTCAAAAGCATTTAGCAACAGACAGGAAAGTGATTATGAAGATTTTGTTACATTTCTGGAAGAAGAAGTTGAAGAGCATTTCAAAGATATGCTCTATTTCGTTTCAGAAATAGAAAAGTTTATCAACTCACCAAACGAATTCTAAATAGATGAATTTCACTCCTTCCCAAGTTAAACTTGGGTGGTAACTTTCACAAAAGCTATGCTTTGACTTTCGATTCATAATTAATAAAAAGCACAGCTTTAAAGAAAATCTCCTTCCCAAGTTCAACTTGGGAGGGAACATACTTTTAAGTTTTGTTTTTAAAATTATTATAAATTTTCTTACTTTCATAAAGTTTCACAAGTTTAGCAAAAATTTTAGTAGTATTTACTTTTCAGATAAAAGAGCAGAGAATTTTTTGGGATTAATGCCAGTTATTTTTTTGAAATCGTTTGTGAAATGAGCTTGGTCGTAAAAGCCGGTTTCAAGGGCTATTTGTGTTAAATTCATTTGCCGCTTTGTTCGGAGCATAGCGATTGCATAATTTATTTTTTTTATTCTGATGTATTGCTTTGGAGCTAATCCAATTCGTTTATTAAAATATCGGTCTAATTGTTTGTTTGTAATACAAGTTTCATTTGCTAAGTCATCAATAGAAATCATTCCGAAATTGGTATCAATGATTTCAATACACTTTGAAAGAATTTCAATTTCATAATATCTCTTGTTATTATAATGATTTAAAAGGAAATTTTCAATTATTGCAATTCTCTTATTTAAATTGCTTGCCATTCCTAATTTTTCGCGAGTAGTTTTGTATTTATCGCCAATAATCGCACCTAAATCCAAATTAGTGTTGTTGAGTTCGCTATAAGATAAATCAAAGAAAAGCGATGCACCAAACGGCTTAAAGTAAACGGCAATCATACCGATTTTGCCAGCTGGAATAACGTTAATACTTGATAGTTTCTGGCAGCAAAGCAGTGCATCAGGTTGTTTAATATATTCTGATTCATTCTTTGAATACAGGAATGGAGTTCCGTAATGAAACATCATTTCCATATTACCGAGTGGATACACAAGCTGTGAATCAATATTTTGATAACGTTCAGTTTCAAAAACCCAGTAATAATCAATATATTGTTCTAAAAATTTATTTGGTTTAATTGTAAGATTTATCATTTTATAAATTTTTTCTATTAAAGAAGTTGAAAATCTTCTGCTTGTAAAAGTATGTGTTTCAAAGTCATACGATGACTGGCAGTCATCGTATGACTGAAGTATTATGATTTCTTTTTAAACTTTGAGATTGTGAGATTTCTCGCTGCGCTTACCAATGACTTGTTTTTTCAGTCATACTATCAACAAGTTGATAGCATGACTTATCTTTTGTCATGCTATTAGCTTGCTAATAGTATGACTGAAAAGCACTGTTTCGGATTGACATCGTTACTTGTCATTCTGGCGTATACCAGAATCCATCTTGCTTTTTAGTCATTTGTTATTGGTCATTAGTTGTTAGTCAAAATACTAATGACTAATAACAAATGACTAATGACCTATAAAAACTATTTTTCAAGATAGATTCTGACATCCGTCAGAATGACGTTTATAGTGATGTCATCACCATTTAAATAAAGGTCTTGCTTTATTTTGGGGTTCGAATTGACACTTTAATTTTATTAATGTATGCAACTTGGTATCACTCCTACGGTGTTCAATAGTTCATTGTTTTTACTTTTCTACTAAGATAACACATCTACGATGTTTTTCTTTTCTCTCCTTTCAAAATTCAATTTTAAAAGAAAATTTCCTTCCCAAGTGCAAATGGGAAGGAGGATAAAAGTTCTTTATTTTTCACTATTTAGAATGTAAGCCGATTTTATTTCCTTCTGAATCAATGAAATATGCACAGTAGCCCATATTTTCTGCTTGAATCTGGCATTTTTCCATTACTACTTTACTGCCATTCCTTTTAGCTTTTTCTAAAATAACATTTATATCTTCAACTTCAAAGGAAATAATAACACCGTCATTGCTCGGTTTGTATCCTTCTGCATAAAAAATACAGCCCGGAACTGGATTTCCTTCAATCATCGCCATTTTTTCAGTTTCGTATTCGCAGCTTTTGATTTCAAAACCGAAAACGTTTTGATAGAACTTGATTGCCCTCTGGTAATTTTCAGAAGGAATTTCAAAGAATCTGATTTGTGCTTTCATAATAACCTCTTTTTTATAAATTGAACAAAATTACGATACAAAAAAACGAAGATTTTAACCCGAAAAATTGTAAAAAAAGGACAATTTTTTATTTGTTATTTTAAGCACCTGAAAAAAATGAATATTTTTTAATCTCTAACTCTCCCAAATTTACGTATTTATTTATCTTTATTTTAAATAA
>DAIOVK010000112.1:0-5621 GCA_036759045.1 Kapaibacterium sp. (SeqCode)
TCTTAAAAGAAATAATATCACCACAATCAGAAATGTCATATATTTCTAGACCGGTATTAGAGCCATCGGCAAAAAACAATCTGGGATTAGTTAAATCGCTAATTGAAGTTCTTTCAACTTCTCTGCATAAATTAGCTTCATTAAGATTTCCCTGAGAATTAGTAAATCCGTCCTTTCTAAAAAGATAAATTTCATCTGGTGGTCCGCCTGCGTTTCCTTCTTTCCACTTAGTATTGTCAACTCTGTAAACTAAAAGTCCGGAACCGGGCAAATTATTATCATATTTTCCTTCTTTTTTTCTATATTCTAAAACAAAGAATTCATTATCAGAGTCAGGAGATTTCAATTTATATATATTATTAGTAGGAGATGTTGTCGGATTTAGAAAATACTCACCTTCTGAAGTTATTTCAGGGAGGGTTTGTACCCAGCCAGTATGCTGGTATTTTAAAAGATTAGACATAAACTGAGGTGGATTGTTGGTATTTGCCATCAAATCCCAAACGCCAACGGGAGCAATATCTTCCTCATAGTAACGGTATAAATCCGGCGAGCCAAGTGAATGAAAAAACTCATGACAAAAAGTACCTAAACCGTATCTTGAATTGTCCACTATATCAGTAAGTATTAAATTGTAATCAATTACCTCTTTACCTTTAAATTTGCTTGAACCGCTATACCAGGACCTGTGAGGCCAGAGCAATTCGCTCCATGCTTCAGCTTTACCTCTGATAATAAAAACTATATTATCAATTTGATTGTCGTTATCACTATCAAAATCTACATCAATATCAGCGTATTCTATACTTGCTTTCTTAATAACATAATCTAAAAGCTCTTTCTCTCTTTTATATCTGTCTCCATATTTCTTATAGCCGTTTGGATTAGTCGTTACATTATAAGGAGTGAAATAATCACGGCTTTTATCGAACTTAATAGAAACAATATTATCTTCTGAAAGAGGGCAAAAATGCGTTTCTACGTCAAATTGATTATATGATGCTGCACGATAATAGTGTCGCATAGAAAAAGATTCTTCATTATTCATTAATTTATCGTATTTTCCTATACTATCAACAAATTCCTTTTGGTCACTAAAAGTTACAAATATTACTAAATTATTTACTTTTCCACTCTTAGCCATTTGAGTATAAGGGATTTGGTTCGCTTTCCTTTTAAATGCAATTTCTTTTATTTGGTTATGGTTAGCAAAATTTTCTCGGAGAATAGAAATATCTGGTTTGACCCATTTCTGAAGGTTTAAAAGATTAGGATTGTGTTCTTGTATCCGGTAAATTGAAGGAACTATGCTGTCATTAATTTTTTCAGCATAATAATAATACCCGTCATCAGCTTGTTTAATCACAAATCCATCTTCAGTATGAAGGAAATTATAAAATTCATCGCCGCTTGCAAAACATTTAATAATTGAACCATTTGGCTGAATTAGCTCTACAGGGTAATTCTCCAAATAGGCACTATAAGAAATATAGTTGCTTAAAAGTAAAAATATTGAGATTAATATATATTTTTTCATCTTGATTTTCTTTATTTAAAAATACAATTATAAAACACTAAAATTACATAAAGTTACAAACAAATCAAAACTATATTTGATAATCCCGCAGCGATAACGAATTTTTCATACATAATCATTCTATTAAACATTTATATAGGGGATTGCAAACAACATCGCTTCTAGTCATTCTGGCATTCGTTAGAATTCCAAATTTGGTGATAAATTTACATTAATAAAAACATTTGCTTTATTGCTGCGATTTTAATGAACCAATTTGGCGTTTTAGCGATTAACTATATGTATAGTATATATAATTATAAAAATGTAAACAAAAGTCATCAGAAGATTGGCAGTTATCCGATGACTAAAACGTTCATTTCTGTAAAAGAAACGTCTTCGGTTATATTCGCTTCCAAATGACACTATATTCTGTTCTACTTCTTGTAGGTTAGGAATTAGAATATTTCTTTTATAAAAATCAAATTTTATTAGAAAAATTTTGTTAATGATTGTAACTTTGTAGAAAAATATTCTTCCATTATCTAAGAGAGTTATTTATGCAACCATTGGATACTTTTAAAATCACTTTGCCAAACAAATTGGAATATTTGGATTTAGCCCAACTATTCGTTAGAGAATCAGCAAAAAAAATTGGTTTTTCCGGCAATGCTTTAAATCATATTGATATTGCTATTGAAGAAGCTGTTTCCAACGTAATGAAACACACTTACGATGCCGAAGAGAACAGAACATTTGATATTGTTTGTGAAAACATTAGGACTGGCGTAAAAATCACAATTAAAGAAATGGGATTGCCTTTTGACCCATCTATTGTAAAGAAATACGAAATAGCTGAAAGCGTTGAAGAATCAAGTACTTCTGGTTTAGGGCTTTTCTTAATCAATCAGGTAATGGACGAATACTCTTTCCATAATCTTGGAATAAATGGCAAGGAAACTATAATGATTAAACTGCTTCCTAATGCAAAAGAGATTTCAGAACAAGCAGAAGAAATTGTAGAACCAAAAGTAATACAGGAAAAAATTGAGTATTCAATTCGTGCAATGGAGCCACACGAAGCAGTTGAAGTTTCGAGGTGTGCATATAAATCACACGGCTACAGCTTTTTCGATGAACATATTTATTTTCCGGAAAAATTAGTGGAACTAAATGAAAGCGGAGAAATGATTTCTGCGGTTGCTGTTACAAAAGACAACGTGTTTATGGGGCATGCAGCTTTTCTTTTCCAGTATCCAGAAGATAAAATTGCAGAACTCACTTTTGTCTTTGTCAACGTAGAATACAGAGGACAAGGTGCTTTAAACAGATTGAATGAGTATTTGTTTGCTGCACCTTCAAAAAGAGAACTACGCGGCGTTTATGCTTATGCTGTAGCAAACCATCCGTTTACACAAAAAGCAATGGTGCGGTATAATATAAATGATTGCGGGATTTTGCTTGCAACCAGCCCTGCTTCCTGGAAATTTAAAGGTATTTCTGACGATACTTCCCAAAGGATTAGCGTTGTCCTTGCTTTTAGATATTTAATTTCGCCAACAGCTAAAACCTTATATCTTCCTAAAAAGCATAGCGAAATGATTCAAAAGCTCTATAAAAACATTAATTGTAACGTAAACGAATACATTATTCCAGTTAACAATACAATTGAACTTCCAAACGAAGGTGAGATAACAGTTGCAATCAATGAATTGGAAAGTTGCGGTGAAGTTCATATTATTAAATTTGGAAAAAATACCGTAAAGGAAATTCGTAAAGCCACACGGAAAATGTGCTGCGACAATATTGCCTGTATTAATTTGTTTTTAAATTTGGAAAATCAAACAACAGCTTTTATAACAGAAGAAATTGAAAAATTAGGATATTTCTTTGCCGGAATTTTGCCGGAATCCAAAATTGGAGAGGCACTGATTTTACAGTATTTGAATAATATTGATTTCGATTATTCCAAAGTGATTGCCTATACTGATGTTGCAAAGGAAATGTTAGAATATATAAAGAAAAATGACCCAAATATTATAGAAGATTAAGATGAAGACTATTTATTCAGAAAATACAAAATTACATAATCCTGCAAAGGAGTTCATTTCTCATAATTTGATTGAATATGCTGAATCGCCCGACAGAATGAACATAATCATTGAATCATTACGTTGGTTCAAAGAAATTGAAATTATTCCACCAGAGGAGTTCAGCATTGATGATTTAGTAAAAGTCCATTCAGCTCAATATATAAATTATTTGCAGAATGCCTATTCAGATTGGGTAGCAGCCGGACTTACTGCCGAAGGAGTGATGCCGGACTTCTTTGCTGTCGGAAAAATCAGAAAAGATTTTTTGCCGAAAAGTCCGTTTGCTCAAGCCGGCTCTTTTATGACCGACCTTTCTACTACAATCGTAGAAGGAACATTTAAAGCTGCAAAGTATTCTGCTTTTTCCGCTATGACTGCTGCGAAATATCTTATTTCCGGTGAAAATTCCGTTTTTAGCTTGGGCAGACCTCCCGGACATCACGCTGGCTACGAATTTTGTGGTGGCTACTGCTTTTTAAATAATGCAACAATCGCTGCAAAATACTTGCAGGACAATAGCCACCAAGGAACAAAAGTTTGTATTCTAGATGTGGATTACCATCACGGAAACGGCACTCAGGATATTGTTTTAAGACAGGAAAATATGCAGTATGTTTCTATTCACGGTCATCCCGATAGTGCTTATCCATATTTAACTGGTTATGAAAATGAGAATTGCGACAAGGTTGTCAATTTTCCTCTAAAAGGAAATATTTCTAATCAGGAGTATCTGGTGGTTTTAAAAAAAGCAATCGAAGAAATACAGAAATTCTCACCAGATTATTTCATTGTTTCTTTTGGAGTCGATACTCACGAATACGAAAACGAAGACCTCGGGACATTCCGTCTGACAACAGATTTTTATAAAGTAATGGCAGAAACTCTTTGCAGAGAACTAACTATGCCGACATTAATTTTAATGGAAGGTGGCTACAAAATTTCCGTTCTTGGAGCAAATGTTACTAATTTCCTTGAACCGTATTTGTAATTGTCATTTTGATAAAAAGTGAGGAATCTCAAGTATTGTGGAAACAAAGATTTGTGAGATTCCTCGCTTCGCTCGGAATGACATGTAAAAGAAAATAATAATAATGTGGTCAAGTAATAGTTTCTTTTTTTCATCTAAAAAAACTAATGTAATTTTGTATTATAAAAATGTATTAAAAGCAAAGAATATTTTAATATAAAAGGAAAAATATGAGAACAGTAAAAGTGCCACGCGGAACGCAGCTTACTTGCAAAAACTGGCAAATCGAAGCTGCATACAGAATGATTCAACACAATCTTGACCCGGAAAATGCAGAAAAACCATCTGAACTAATCGTTTATGGCGGTCTCGGCAAAGCTGCAAGAAACTGGGAATGTTACTATGCAATAATTGATTCACTCAAAAACCTTGAGCCAGACGAAACATTACTTGTGCAATCAGGAAAGCCGGTTGCCGTTGTACCTACACATCTACAAGCACCAAGAGTGATTATCGCAAATTCAAACCTTGTGCCTAAATGGGCTACCTGGGACGAATTCAGGCGATTAGACAAATTGGGCTTAATAATGTATGGACAAATGACAGCTGGAAGCTGGATTTATATAGGAACACAAGGAATTTTGCAAGGGACTTACGAAACTTTTGCAGAAGTAGCCCGCCAGCACTTCGGTGGTGATTTGCGTGGTAAATTCCTGCTTACCGGAGGAATGGGTGGAATGGGTGGCGCCCAGCCATTAGCTGCAACTTTTGCAGGTGCCGCTTCAATTACAGTTGAAATAGATGAAAAACGCATTGATAAACGCATTCACGATGGCTATTGTCAAATTAAAGTGCATACAATTGAAGAAGCACTTAAAATAATTAAAGAAAAAACTGCTGCAAAAGAGCCCTGCTCAATCGGTCTTGTCGGAAATGCTGCTGACGTGTTTTCGTATTTAGCCGAAAATCATATTATTCCAGACGTTGTAACAGACCAAACCGCTGCTCACGACCCGCTAAACGGTTATTATCCAACAGGATATAC
>DAIOVK010000112.1:5721-8116 GCA_036759045.1 Kapaibacterium sp. (SeqCode)
CAGACCAAACCGCTGCTCACGACCCGCTAAACGGTTATTATCCAACAGGATATACCAAAGAAGAAGCAGACAAACTGAGATTAGAAAATCCGGAAAAATATCTTGAAGAAGCATACCGCTCAATAGCCACTCATGTTAAGGCAATGCTCAGTTTCCAACAGCAGGGTTCAATCGTATTTGATTATGGAAACAACATTCGTGGAATAGCAAAGGATTACGGAAACGTTCAAAATGCCTTTAACTTCCCCGGCTTTGTTCCTGCTTACATAAGACCGCTTTTCTGCGATGGTAAAGGTCCTTTCCGCTGGGTAGCCCTTTCGGGTAATCCGGACGACATTCATAAAATTGATAAGCGAATTAAAGAACTCTTTCCGGAAGATAGTTCACTTCATAAATGGATTGACTCGGCGCAAAAGCATGTTGGATACCAGGCATTACCTGCAAGGATTTGCTGGCTTGGCTATGGCGACAGAATGAGAGCCGGCTTGCTTTTCAACGAAATGGTGAAAAGTGGCGAGGTTTCAGCACCAATCGTTATTGGACGTGACCATCTTGATTGCGGTTCAGTTGCATCTCCATTCAGGGAAACCGAGAGTATGAAAGACGGCAGCGATGCTATAGCCGACTGGGTATATTTCAATTTTGCTTTAAATGCAATTGGCGGTGCTTCTTGGGTTTCGCTTCACCACGGCGGAGGAGTAGGAATGGGACTGTCACTTCACGCAGGAATGGTTGTAGTTGCAGACGGAACTGATGATGCAGCAACAAGATTAAAACGCGTTTTAACTTTCGACCCGATGATGGGAATAATTCGCCATACAGATGCCGGTTACGAAAGAGCAATTGATAACGCAAAGAAGTTTGGCATAAAAATTCCTATGCTAAAGTAACGTTGTTTGAAAATTATAAATAAAATTATTCTAATTAATTGAAATAAAGCTATTTAAGAAAATATTTCAAAATTAGAGCGAAAAGAGAAAAGATGTCAAAATGGCACTAAAAATGACATAGTGCCATTTTGACACACGAAAAGCGATAAAAGTGCGACAAAATGACATTATAATACTTTATTACTTATCTTTCGAAATGTAGTTATTAATATGTTTATAGTAAATAATTAGTAAGTGGTGAGGTATTTTTTTAAAATATTTTTTTGTGACCTTTGTGCAACACTTTGTGTCCTTAGTGTTAAAAGAAATAACCACAAAGAACACTAAGACTTAACAAGCTATGAGGTTCCAAAAAGTTGTAAGATTTCTTGCTGCGCATCGAAATAACAAAAACGAGTTAAAACAATTACAAAATGAATTTTTTGGATAAATCTTCTAAAAACCAGAAAAATCAAAAAAGTGTATATATTCTTAAACAGGAATATTTCAAATTATGCTAAAGTTCGGGCTAAAAAGGTTCGATAATAAAAAAAGTGAAAATATTTTGAAACTTTTTTTTAAAATATTTGTCTTATTATAAAAAATAGTATTATATTGCAAAAAATATTATGAACAAATCGGAGTGAAATTGCTACGTAATTTACCGAATGAAAAAAAGTAAAAAAATTATGAACAAATCGGAGCAGAAAGGAAGAAATTTCTATGACACAAGAGAATAATTACGTAGAGGTGCAGCCCTCAGAAAAGGGTATGGTTGTTGATTTGCTCAATAAAATTGAGAGCTTGTTCAAGACTGATAGAAAGAAATTCCTTGGTTTCATTCGTCAAAGAGTTAGAAGCCAGGAGGAAGCCGAAGATATTTTGCAAGATGTCTTCACAAATGTGATTGTAGCTTCTGCAAATATTCAGAAACCGATTGAAAACGTATCTTCATGGATTTTCACTGCTGTCAGAAACAGAATTATCGACTCATACAGAAAGAAAAGAGCAGATACTTTCACCGACCTGCAAACTGCCGGACGGCTCGAAGAAGGACTTGATATTTATGAAAAATATCTTGGCGATTCTACCGCAGGACCCGACAAGGACTTGATGAGAAAAACTATTTGGGAAAGCGTCCAGGAAGGATTAGCTGAACTCCCTCAAGAGCAAAGAGATGTTTTCGTGAAAAATGAGTTTGAAGGCGTTTCTTTCAGAGAAATGGCTCTGGACAGTGGCGTTAATATCAATACTTTACTCGCTCGTAAACGCTATGCCGTATTGCACTTAAGACGGCGTCTTAAAAACATATACACTTCTATATCTGAAAATTAATTATTAAATAAAATGTAAAAAAGGTTGCTTGGCTTTGTCCGTGCAACCTTTTTTTGTTTTTATATACTCAGAACTCCTGTTCCCACGTAGTTTGCTATTTCTTATGCTTGTCATTCCGAAACGAAGTGAGGAATCTCACAAGTAGTTGTTACCACAGAGTTTGAGAATAAAAATGTGTTTTTTTAGTCATA